>NZ_JBEZUT010000083.1:0-27975 GCF_040636595.1 Kitasatospora sp. NPDC036755 | reverse complement strand
AGCTCCCCGGCCCATTCCCCCATCGCCACGAAACGAGTCTGGCCCCACCGCTCACGCAGTGGGGCCAGAACCCAACATCTTCATCAGACTTCTAGACGAGCTTCCCCACCGGCGCCACCACGGCGCCCCGCTTGCCGCAGACCCAGTGCGGCTCCGGCCCGAGCTCGGGCTCCACGCCCAGCGCGTGCGGGTCGCCCTCGGCCGCGCAGTCCTCGCACAGCGGCCAGCGCCCGTACGCCTCCAGCAGCGCGTCCTGGACGTCCTGGGCGACCAGCCCGAGCACGTACTCGGTGCCGTCCGGCCACTGCTCCAGCCACCAGCGGCGGTGGGTGACGGCCTGCTCCACCAGCGAGACGACGGCGGCGTCCGCCACGTCCCGCGCGGTGAGGTCGGCCAGGATCAGTGCCCGCGCGTTGTGCAGGGCGGTCTCGATGTCGTCAGCAGCCATCCGTCCATTCTCCGCCGCCGCGCCCGAACGCCGAAACGCCGCGTGGGCGGCCCCCCGAAGGGAACCGCCCACGCGGACGAGGATCAGCCGATCCGACCGGGAACCCGATCAGGATCAGAAGTCCATGTCACCGCCCGGCATGCCGCCGCCGGCGGCCGCGGCGGCCTTCTCCGGCTTGTCGGCGATGACGGCCTCGGTGGTGAGGAACAGCGCCGCGATGGAGGCGGCGTTCTGCAGCGCGGAGCGGGTGACCTTGGCCGGGTCGATGATGCCCTCGGCGACCAGGTCGACGTACTCGTTGGTGGCGGCGTTCAGGCCGTGACCGGCGGGGAGGTTGCGCACCTTCTCCACCACGACGCCACCCTCCAGGCCGGCGTTGGTCGCGATCTGCTTGATCGGGGCCTCCAGCGCGACCTTGACGATGTTGGCACCGGTGGCCTCGTCGCCGTCCAGCTCCAGCTTGTCGAACGCGACACCGGCCTGCAGCAGGGCGACGCCACCACCGGCGACGATGCCCTCCTCGACGGCGGCCTTGGCGTTGCGGACGGCGTCCTCGATGCGGTGCTTGCGCTCCTTGAGCTCCACCTCGGTGGCCGCGCCGGCCTTGATGACGGCCACGCCGCCGGCCAGCTTGGCGAGGCGCTCCTGGAGCTTCTCGCGGTCGTAGTCCGAGTCGCTGTTCTCGATCTCGGCGCGGATCTGGTTCACGCGGCCCGCGACCTGCTCGCTGTCGCCGCCGCCGTCGACGATGGTGGTCTCGTCCTTGGTGATGACCACCTTGCGGGCGGTGCCCAGCAGGTCGATGCCGGCGTTCTCCAGCTTGAGGCCGACCTCCTCGGAGATGACGGTGCCACCGGTGAGGATGGCGATGTCGCCGAGCATGGCCTTGCGGCGGTCACCGAAGCCCGGGGCCTTGACGGCGACGGACTTGAAGGTGCCACGGATCTTGTTCACGACCAGGGTCGACAGGGCCTCGCCCTCGACGTCCTCGGCGATGATGACGAGCGGCTTGCCGCTCTGCATGACCTTCTCCAGCAGCGGGAGCAGGTCCTTGACCGAGCCGATCTTGGAGTTGGCGATGAGGATGTACGGGTCCTCGAACGTCGCCTCCATGCGCTCCAGGTCGGTGGCGAAGTAGGCGGAGATGTAGCCCTTGTCGAAGCGCATGCCCTCGGTGAGCTCGAGCTCCAGACCGAAGGTGTTGCTCTCCTCGACGGTGATGACGCCTTCCTTGCCGACCTTGTCCATGGCCTCGGCGATCAGCTCGCCGATCTGGGTGTCAGCGGCGGAGATGGAGGCGGTGGAGGCGATCTGCTCCTTGGTCTCCACGTCCTTGGCCTGGGCCAGCAGCTGGTCGGAGACGGCCGCGACGGCCTTCTCGATGCCGCGCTTCAGGGCCATCGGGTTGGCGCCGGCGGCGACGTTGCGCAGACCCTCGCGAACCAGGGCCTGGGCGAGCACGGTGGCGGTGGTGGTGCCGTCACCCGCGACGTCGTCCGTCTTCTTGGCGACCTCCTTGACGAGCTCCGCACCGATCTTCTCGTACGGGTCCTCGAGCTCGATCTCCTTGGCGATGGAGACACCGTCGTTGGTGATCGTGGGGGCGCCCCACTTCTTCTCCAGCACGACGTTGCGGCCCTTGGGGCCGAGCGTGACCTTCACCGCGTCGGCGAGCTGGTTCATGCCACGCTCAAGGCCGCGGCGAGCTTCCTCATCAAAGGCGATGATCTTGGCCATCAGAAGTGGTCCTCCGGGACACGGTCGACTGCTCGGACCAAGGGGTGCCCGCGACGGACGGCCCTGGTGTGCGGAGGTTCATTCCCCTCCGCTCCCGGGGGCCTCACCGACCCGGTCCGCTGTCACTCTCACACTGTGAGTGCTAACGCCAATGATTAGCACTCCCCTGGGTCGAGTGCAAGCCCAATCGGCGATCCGCGAGCCGCCGCGAGGGGCTTTGGGGGAACGCCGACGGGCCCGTACGACGCGTGTCGCACGGGCCCGTCGAGAAGCGAGTGGTCACCAGCCGTAGGGCCGCGCCGAGCTCCTGGAGCCGGAAGGGGTCAGACCGCGGCGCGGACCATGTCCGCCTGCGGGCCCTTCTGTCCCTGAGAGATCTCGAACTCGACCCGCTGGCCCTCCTCGAGGGTGCGGTAGCCGTCCATCTGGATCGCGCTGTAGTGGACGAAGACGTCCGCACCACCGTCGACCGCGATGAAGCCGTAGCCCTTCTCCGCGTTGAACCACTTGACGGTGCCCTGAGCCATTCCGAACTCCCCTAGTGCTGTGCTGGCCCTTCACGCGCCCGCAGGTCGCGGGCCCGGGTTGGTTGAAGGCCGGCCCGGGGAACCCCCCCTGGGCGCAGCCGTGCACGCCGCAACCCTCCGTGCAGGACGCCAGGCGGCTTCCGGCGGGCGGCTGATTGCGTCGACCGCCGCTGAATGTATCCGGATCGACGCCCTCTGCAACAGGGTCAGCCACCGGTAATTCCGCCGGGGCGTCAAGGGACAGGCCGGGCCGAACCGGAATAATCTCGGCATTCCACGCCGGACATAGCGGACGAATTACCCAAATGATCGCGGGAATTCTGACATCTGCCTGACATGTTTCCCGGGCCGCGCCCCACGGCCGGGCGCCCCCGGGCCGAGCACTGCGGGGGCCGAAAGGGAAACCCTGTTCCCAGCCGAGCCACACTCTACTCCGACTCGACCCGGAAATATTCCAGCCGGAATGCGAGCGGTCGCCCGCGCATACGGGGAACGGAATTCCGTACGCGCGGGCGACCGCGGGCTACTCGGGAACGGCTCAGCAGCCGCCGGCCACCGCCGGGATGATCGAGACGCTGGCGCCGTCCCCGATCTCGGTCGCCAGGCCCTCGGCGAAGCGCACGTCGTCGTCGTTCACGTAGACGTTCACGAAGCGGCGCAGCTTGCCGGTGTCGTCCAGGATGCGGGCCGAGATGCCCGCGTGGTTCTTCTCCAGGTCGGCGACGACCTCGGCCAGGGTGGCGCCCTCGGCGGTCACCTCGGCGGCGCCGCCGGTGTAGGTGCGCAGGATGGTGGGAATGCGGACGTTGGCGCTCATGACTCTCCTTGCGGGGGCTGGCCTTGCTGGGGTGGTTCCGGGGTGGTTCAGGCGGACACGAGGCCGGCGGCGCGGAACGAGTCCAGCGTCGGGCGGATGACGGCGGTCATCCCGGCGTCGGAGACGGCGTCCAGGGTCTTCAGGCCGTCGCCGGTGTTGATCGCGACGGTCTCCTTGGCCGGATCCAGCTGCCCGGTCTCGACCAGCTTCTTCAGCACGCCGACGGTCACGCCGCCCGCGGTCTCGGCGAAGACGCCCTCGGTCCGCGCCAGCAGCCTGATCGCCGCCACGACCTCGGCGTCCGTGACGTCCTCCACCGCGCCGCCGGTGCGGCGGGCGATGTCCAGCACGTACGGGCCGTCGGCCGGGTTGCCGATCGCCAGCGACTTGGCGATGGTGTTCGGCTTGACCGGCTTGATCACGTCCCGGCCGGCCTTGAACGCGGCCGACACCGGCGAGCAGCCCTCGGCCTGGGCCCCGAAGATCCGGTACGGCCGGTTCTCGACCAGGCCGAGCTTGATCAGCTCCTGGAGGCCCTTGTCGATCTTCGTCAGCTGCGAGCCCGAGGCGATCGGGATGACGATCTGCTCCGGCAGCCGCCAGCCGAGCTGCTCGCAGATCTCGTACGCCAGCGTCTTGGAGCCCTCGCCGTAGTACGGCCGCAGGTTCACGTTGACGAAGCCCCAGCCCTCGCCGGCCGGGTCGCCGATCAGCTCCGAGCAGAAGCGGTTCACGTCGTCGTAGTTGCCCTCGATGCCGACCAGCTCGCCGCCGTACACCCCGGCCATGACGACCTTGCCCTGCTCCAGGTCGTGCGGGATGAACACGCAGGACCGGAACCCGGCCCGGGCCGCCGCCGCACCCACCGCGCCGGCCAGGTTGCCGGTGGAGGAGCAGGACAGCGTGGTGTACCCGAACGCCCGGGCCGCCTCGATCGCGCAGGCGACCACGCGGTCCTTGAACGAGTGGGTCGGGTTCCCGGAGTCGTCCTTGATGTGCAGCTGGGCGGTGAACCCGAGCTCCCGGCCCAGGTTGTCCGCCTTCACCAGCGGGGTCCACCCCGGGTTCAGGTTGGGCTTCGACGCGACGTCGGCCGGAACCGGCAGCAGCGGCGCGTACCGCCAGATGGACGCCGGACCGGCCTCGATCCGCTTGCGCAGCTCCTCGGCGCCCTCGCTGCCGAACTCGTAGGCGATCTCCAGCGGGCCGAAGCACTCCAGGCAGGCGAAGCTGGGGCCGAGCGGGAAGCGGGTGCCGCACTCGCGACAGGACAGCGCGGCGGCGGGGCCGAGGTCGACGGAAACCGGTGTGGTGCCGGAAAGGGTCGTCCCAGTGGTAGCCATGATGGCGAGGCCTCTCTCCTCATCTTCCCCGGGTCGCGGTCGCGACACGGGCCGGAATTGGCACCTGTCCCGCCGGGGCCTGTCGTCGACGGCCGCGCGAGAAGGTTGCCGGGACGTCAACGGGCCGTTCCCTCAGTCCCTCTGGATGAGCTTGTGAAATTGTGGTGGTGCTCAACGGAGACCCCGGCGTGCAAAGGTCCGACCGCTGTACGAAGACTGTATCCGAAGGCGTCAATCCTGAACGGGACCGTCCGCCACGCGAGATGGCCTGTCCCACCGACCCCGCCGAGGAGAACTCCGTGCCCGCCGAACCGACCCCCGAGCTCCTCCCGCAGGCGGCGTCCTGGCTCCGCCGCCGCTCCTGGAGCGCGGCCGACCGGCCGGTGCGCACCCTCCTCGCGGCCAAGGAGCGCACCGGCCGCACCGTCAGCGTCGTCCTCCCCGCCCTGGACGAGGAGGCCACCGTCGGCGACATCGTCCGCACCATCCGCCGCGAGCTGATGGAGCGGCTCCCGCTCGTCGACGAACTCGTCGTCGTCGACTCCGGCTCCACCGACGCCACCGCCGCCGTCGCCGCCGAGGCCGGCGCCCGGGTCGAGCACCGCGACGCCGTGCTGCCCCGGCTGCCCGCCGTCCCCGGCAAGGGCGAGGTGCTCTGGCGGTCGCTGCTGGTCACCCACGGCGACATCGTCTGCTTCGTGGACGCGGACCTGCGCGAGTTCGACCCGGCCCTCGTCTCGGGCATCGTCGGCCCGCTGCTCACCGACGAGTCCATCCAGCTGGTCAAGGCCATGTACGACCGCCCGCTGGAGTCGGAGGGCGCCGTCCTGCCCGCCGGCGGCGGCCGGGTCACCGAACTCGTCGCCCGCCCCCTGCTCAACCTCCACTGGCCGGAACTCGCCGGTTTCGTCCAGCCGCTCGGCGGCGAGTACGCGGCCCGCCGCTCACTGCTCGAACGGCTGCCCTTCCCCACCGGCTACGGCGTCGAACTCGGCCTGCTGGTCGACGCCCTGGAACTGGCCGGCCTGGACGCCCTGGCCCAGGTGGACGTCGGCGTCCGGCACCACCGCCACCAGGACGGCCAGGCCCTCGGCCGGATGGCCGCCACCATCTACCGGACCGCCCTGGAACGCCTCGACCGCACCCACCGCCTCAAGGCCTCCGCCGACCTCGTCCACCCCCACCTCACCCAGTTCACCCGCGACCCGGAGACGCGCGCCTTCACCGCCCACACCCACCCGGTGATCGCCCTGGAACGCCCCCCGATGCACACCGTCCCCGAATACGCGACCCGGCACTGAGGGGCCCCGACGGGGTTTGCCACCCCGAACCCCCGGCAACATCCCAACCATGGGCGATCTCACGACCAACCGTTCGAGCGCGACCGGCACCGCCCCCGTCCTGGTCGCCTCCAACCGGGGGCCGGTGTCCTTCGGCACCGCCGACGACGGCACGCTGACCCTGCGCCGGGGCGGCGGCGGCCTGGTCTCCGGCCTCTCCGCCATCGGGGACCCGAACGCCGTCTGGGTGTGCGCGGCCCTCAACGACTCCGACCGCAGAGCCGCCGCCGAGGCGCCGCACGGCCGCCTCGACCTGGCCGGCCACGAGGTCGGCGGCCAGGCCGTCCGGATGCTGGACATCGACCCGCGGACCTTCGCCCGCGCCTACAACGGCGTCGCCAACTCCACCCTGTGGTTCGTCCACCACCTGCTCTACGCGACCCCGACCGCGCCCTCCTTCGACGCCGGCTTCCGCACCGAGTGGGCCGCCTACCGGGCCTACAACGAGGCCTTCGCCGAAGCCCTCGCCGCCGAAGCGGCCCCGGGCGCCGCGGTCCTCGTCCAGGACTACCACCTCTCCCTGGTCCCGGCCCTGCTCCGCGCGGCCCGCCCCGACCTGCGGATCGGCCACTTCTCGCACACCCCCTGGGCCCCGCCCGAGTACTACCGGCTGCTGCCCGACGACGTCGCCCGGGCCGTCCTCACCGGCATCCTGGGCGCCGACCGGGCCGGCTTCCTGACCGAGCGCTGGGCCCGCGCCTTCGCCGCCTGCTGCGAGGACCTCCTCGGCGCGGACGTCGACCACGACGCGCTCACCGTCACCCACGACCGCCGCACCACCGCCCTGGGCGTCCACGCCCTCGGCGCCGACGCCGACTTCCTGCGCGAACGCGCCCACCGCCCCGACGTCGACGAGCGCCTCGCGGCCCTGCGCGAGGCCGTCGGCGACCGCCGCACCATCGTCCGGGTGGACCGCACCGAGCTGAGCAAGAACATCGTCCGCGGCCTCGAGGCCTACCGGCACCTGCTCCGCACCCGCCCCGAGTGGCACGACCGGGTGGTGCACATCGCCTTCGCCTACCCCTCCCGCACCGACCTCGCCGAGTACCGCGCCTACACCGCCCGGGTCCAGGAGCTCGCCGAGGCCGTCAACGCCGAGTTCGCCACCCCCACCTGGCAGCCCCTGATCCTCCACGTCGACGACGACTTCCCGCGTTCCCTCGCCGCCTACCGCCTGGCCGACGTCGCCCTGGTCAACCCCATCCGCGACGGCATGAACCTGGTCGCCAAGGAAGTCCCGGTGGTCTCCGACCGCGGCTGCGCCCTCGTGCTCTCCCGCGAGGCCGGCGCCCACACCGAACTCGGAGACGACGCCCTCACCGTCAACCCGTACGACGTCATCGCCACGGCCGAGGCCCTCCACACCGGCCTCGTCATGAGCCCGGAGGAGCGCGCCGACCGCACCAAGCGCCTGACGGCGGCGGCCACCGCGCTCCCCCCGCAACAGTGGTTCCTGGACCAGCTCAACGCGCTGTGAGCGCCTCCCCCAGGGCCTCCAACAGCTCCACCACGCCCTCCGGCCCGCCCACGACCAGGTCCGCCCGGTCGGCCAGCTCCCGCACCGGCGCGTCCCCCACCGCGCCGGCGCACACCAGCACCCCGGCCAGGCCCTCGCCGCGGAGCTCCTCCACCGCGGCGAAGGCCGCCACGTCCCCCAGGTCGTCCCCCGCGTAGAGCACCGAACGGGCCCCCCGCTCCCGCAGGAAGCCGGTCAGCGCCGCGCCCTTGTCCACCCCCGGCGGCCGCAGCTCCAGCACCAGCCGCCCGGGCTCCACCACCAGCCCGTGCTCGGCCGCCAGCTCCCCCACCGGCGCCCGCAGCAGCTCCAACGCCTCCTCGGGCACCGCCGTCCGCCGGGTGTGCACGGCCACCGAGCGCCCCTTGTCCTCCACCCACGTCCCCTCGGGCGCCCCCACCCGCTCCAGCACCCCCGGCAGCGCCGCCCGCACCCGGGCCACCCCCGGATGGACCTCCGGTGCCGTCAGCTTCCCGTCCTCCCACCGCTCGGCCCCGTAGTGCCCCAGCACCACCACGCCCGGAACCTCCGCGAACCCCCCGTACTCCGCCGCCACCCCGGCGGGCCTGCCCGTCACCACCACCACGGCTCCCACCACCGGGCCCAGCCGCCGCAGCGCCCCCACCACGCCCGGATGCGCCCGCGCCCGCTCCGGATCCGCCACGATCGGCGCCAACGTCCCGTCGAAGTCCAACCCGATCACGGCGTCCCCGGGCGCCGCCAGGATGGCCCGCACCCCGTCCCGCCCGATCCCGGTCCCCGGCACAAACATCTCTTCGAAACCCATACCGAAGCCCTACCCCGGACCCCGCGCCTCCGCACCCCGCCCCACGGACGCCGCCACCGTCAACGCGCCCCCCGCCGCGCCTCCCGGACCCGCCGCAGCCGGTTCACCAGCACCGGCGCGTGCGCCAGCGCCTCCTCCCGGTCCAGCAGGGCGTTCAGCACCTGGTAGTACCGCGTGGGCGAGATCCCCAGCTCCTCCCGGACCGCCCGTTCCTTCGCCCCGGCCGTCCGCCACTGCCGCCCCTCCAGCGCCAGCACCGCCCGTTCCCGCTCACTCAGCTCGCCCACCGCGCACACCTCCGCTCACCACTACGGAGTGTCATTCTCCCGCCCGTCCCCGACACACACTGCTCGCCCCTCCGGCCGGCCCCACCCGTTACCGTCGCCCCATGACCACGCCCAGCTTCGCCCTGCACGTCCCCACCGCCGAGCTCGAACCCGATCCGCTCGACCCGTCCCAGATCGTCTCCGGCACCCCCGAGGTCACCGGCAGGGTGCTGTCCGACGACGGCCGCCACCTGCGCGGCCTCTGGCAGATCACCCCCGGCGTGGTGACGGACGTCGAGGCCGACGAGATGTTCGTGGTGCTCAGCGGCCGGGCCACCATCGAGGTCGAGGGCGGCCCGACCCTGGAGGTCGGCCCCGGCGACTGCGCGGTCCTGCGCGAGGGCGACCGCACCACCTGGACGGTCCACGAGACCCTCCGCAAGGCGTACGCCATCACCCTCCCCTGAGGGCCGGCCGGGGCTGGGCCGGCCCCCGGCCCGGCCGCCGTCGCGGCCGGGCCGCCCCGGTCCTACTTGCGGACCTTCGCCGCTTCCTTCACCGCCGCGTCCTGCAGCCCGTCGAGCACCTGCTTCGGATCCCCCGTCACGGCCTGCCCGATGCCCGCCTTGATCCGGTTGCTGACCTCGCCCCAGGCCGGGTCCCCGAACGGGTAGAAGCTCGCGTTGCTCAGCCCGACCGCGAACTGCTTGAGGTCCTCGTGCTTCGGGTCCGAGGACATCTGGGCGAAGGCGTCCTGGGTGACCGGCAGCAGGTTGTACTGCTCGTCGAACTTCAGCTGGTTGTCCTTGTCGTAGACGAACGACAGGAACTTCTTGATCTCGTTCTTGTGCCCGTTCGCCTTGAGCGCCATCATCCAGTCCGCGACCCCGAGGCTTCCGGTCCGTCCGACGCCGTCCTTCTTCGGGATCGGCGCCGTCCCGAAGTCGATCTTCCCGGCGGTCGCCATCCGCAGCAGCGTCGGGTGCCCGTTCAGCATCGCGACCTTGCCGGCGGCGAAGTCCTGGAACACCGGGGTGCGGTTCATCTTCCCCGGGTCCGGGTACGTCAGCCCGGTGGCCACCAGGTTGCTCTTCAGCCAGCTGAAGGTCGCCTGGTTCTGGGTGCTGTCGATGGTGTAGTTGCCGACGTCGTCGGAGATGCTGCCGCCGCCGCTCAGCGTCCACAGCATCGATTCGGCGGGTGCCTCCTCCGGCCCCAGCGGCAGCCCGTACGGGGTCACCCCCGGCACCTTGGCCTTGATCTTCTCCGCGTCCTGCCGCAGCTCGTTCCAGGTGGCCGGCGGCTGGGCGATCCCGGCCTGCCGGAACATCGCCTTGTTGTAGAAGAGCACCCGCGACGAGGAGACGAACGGGATCCCGTACTGCGTCCCGAGCACCTGCCCGGCGTGCGCGAAGGTCTCCAGGAACCTGGCCTGGGTCTCCACCGAGAGCACGTCGGACGCCGGGTACAGCCGGTCCGCCGCGACCTGGTCCGCGAACCCGCCGGTCTGGAGCAGGTCCGGCGACTTGCCGGCCGCGATCATGTCCTCGACCTTCTTGCCGATGTCGGTCCAGCTGTCCACCTCGACGCTGACCTTGATCCCGGGGTTGGCCGCCTCGAAGTCCCTGGCGACCGCGTCCCAGTAGTGCTGGGAGTTGGTCTCGGCGCTCTCCCCGTAGTCGGCGGCGACCAGCCTGAGGGTGACCGGCCCGTCGTCCTGCCCACCGCAGGCGGTGGCCGCGGTGAGGACCAGTGCTCCGGCCAGCGCACCGCCGAGCACACGGGTGGGAACGTCGACGCGCCTGTTCAACGCGGGTACCGCCTTCGGGGGGATGTACTTCGGCCGGAACGGGGGAAATCCGGCAGGGGAGGCGCAACACTGCCAAACCCTCCGACCACTGGTCCACACCGCCGACCGGGCCCGCCCGAGGAGTTACCGAAGTGCGCGGAGTCATTGCACAATGCGCAACAAAACACCCCGCCGCGCCCTGGCCGCGCCCCCCGCAAGCCCCGGCGCAAAGCCCCGCACACCGCCGCAGCTGCGACAAAGCTCACCCAGTATGGACCAGACCAATCCGACAACTGGACTAGACCTCTTCTGCCTGCCCAAGGGAAACTGTCCTCCGTGAAGCACGTCATCGCACTCGATGTAGGCGGCACCGGCATGAAGGCCGCGCTGCTCGCCCAGGACGGCTCCGTGCTGTTCGAGGCACGCCGACCGACCGGGCGGGAGCACGGCACGGACGCCGTCGTCGCCGCCATCCTCGACTTCGCCACCGACCTGGCGGCCGAGGGCCTCAGCCGCTTCGGCGTGGCCCCGCTCGCGGCCGGTGTCGCCGTCCCGGGCACGATCGACGAGAAGAACGGCGTCGCGGTCTTCTCCGCCAACCTCGGTTGGCGGGACCTCCCGCTGCGCAAGCTCCTCGGCGAGCGCCTGGCCGGACCGGACGGCGGCGCGATGCCGGTGGCCCTCGGCCACGACGTGCGCTCCGGCGGCCTGGCCGAGGGCCGGATCGGAGCCGGCCGCGGCGTCGACCGCTTCCTGTTCGTCGCCCTCGGCACCGGCATCGCCGGCGCCATCGGCATCGAGGGCCGGATCGAGTCCGGCGCGCACGGCTACGGCGGCGAGATCGGCCACGTCGTGGTCCGCCCGGGCGGACCGCAGTGCGGCTGCGGCGCCCGCGGCTGTCTGGAGACGCTGGCCTCCGCCTCCGCCGTCTCCCGCGCCTGGGCCGAGGCCAGCGGCGACCCCGACGCCGACGCGGCATCCTGCGCCGCCGCGGTGGACGCCGGGGACGACCGCGCCCTCGCGGTCTGGCAGTCGGCCGTCGACGCCCTGGCGGACGGCATCGTGCTGGCCCAGAGCCTGCTCGACCCGTCCACGGTGATCGTCGGCGGCGGGCTGGCCGAGGCCGGCGACACGCTCTTCACTCCGCTGCGAGCGGCGGTCACCGAGCGACTGACCTTCCAGATGCCCCCGAAGGTCGTACCCGCCATGCTCAAAGACACCGCCGCATCCCTGGGCGCGGGCCTGCTCGCCTGGGATCTGCTCTCCCTGGAGGTGACCGCGTGACCACCGCGGACCGTGACCGTACTGCCCTGGCCGGCGCCCGACTGGTCCTGCCCGGCAGCGTCGTCGAGGGCGACCGCGTCTCCGTCGAGGGCGAGCGCATCGCCGGCCTCGGCGGCGACACCGAACCCGGCGACCTCGACCTGACCGGGTACACCGTCGTACCCGGCTTCGTCGACCTGCACGTCCACGGCGGCGGCGGCGCCTCGTACGCCTCCGGCATCGCCGAGGAGGCGCTGTTGGCCGCCCGCACCCACCTGGAGCACGGCACCACCACCACGGTGGCCTCCACCGTCACCGGCGAGATCGACGAGGTCGCCCGCCAGGCGCACGTCCTCTCCGAACTCGTCGAGGACGGCGTCCTGGCCGGCATCCACTTCGAGGGCCCGTTCATCTCGCACAACCGCTGCGGCGCCCACCGCCCCGACCTGCTGCGCGACCCCGACCCGGCGCTGGTGCGCAAGCTGGTCGACGCCGCCCGCGGCCACGCCAGGATGGTCACCCTGGCCCCCGAACTGCCCGGCGGCCTGGACTCGGTGCGGATGCTCGCCGACCTCGGCGTGATCGCCGCCGTCGGCCACACCGACTCCGACTACGCCACCACCCTGGAGGCGATCGAGGCCGGCGCCACCGTCGCCACCCACCTGTTCAACGCCATGCCCGGCATCGCCCACCGCGCCCCCGGCCCGATCGTGGCGCTGCTGGAGGACGAGCGGGTCACCGTCGAGCTGATCAACGACGGCGTGCACCTGCACCCCTCCGTGCTGGACCTCGCCTACGGCACCGCCGGCGCGAACCGGGTCGCACTGATCACCGACGCGATGGGCGCGGCCGGCATGGGCGACGGCCTCTACCCGCTCGGCCCGCTCCAGGTCGAGGTCAAGGACGGCGTGGCCCGGCTGGTCGAGGGCGGCGCGATCGCCGGCTCCACCCTCACCCTGGACGTGGCCTTCAAGCGCTCGGTCACCGTCAACGGACTGAGCCTGAACCAGACCGTCGAGTCGCTGTCCGCCACCCCGGCCCGGCTGCTCGGCCTGAGCGACTCGATCGGCTCGCTGGAGACCGGCAAGTTCGCCGACCTGGTCGTGGTCGACTCCACGAGCTACGACCTGGTCGCGGTGATGCGCCGCGGCCGCTGGGTCCTCGGCGGCGAGAAGTTCCGGCCGGTGAAGTCCGGCTGACCGCGGGGCCGAACGCGACGGCCACCCGTCCCCTCGGGGGGCGGGCGGCCGTGTCGCGTTCGGGGGCCGGCGTCAGCCGCTCGGCTCGATGGTGATCTGGTCGATCAGGATCGGCCCGGAGGGCACCGTGAAGACCACCGAGTTCGGCCCGGCCTGGAACTGCGGGAGTATCCAGGTGGAGTACCAGGAGGACGCCGGGTCCTTCCCCGGCGAGTAGTTCTTGTACGCCAGCCCGCTCGGCCAGTCCTTGCCGTTCACCGCGGCCGCGCCCTTCACGTCCCCGCCGGCGTTGTTGTAGTGCACGGTCAGCTTGTACGTCCCGGCCGCGGCGATCTCGCCGGACCAGGTCACCGTGCCGCCCTGCTGGAGCGTCAGGTAGCTGCCGTCGGCCGACTTGGCACCCTTGACGGCGTTGCCGGACGGCGCGTTCTGCCCCTGCAGCTGGCCCGCGTCCACGTTCGTCGGGCCGGAGACGGTGGTCGCGCTCGCCGACGGCGCGGCGCTCGCGGCCGTGCCCGACGGCGCCGGGGCGCTGGGGGTCTGCGGGGCGGCGGTGCCGGTGCCGCCCTTGGTGTCCTTGCCGCCGTCCGGGTCCCCGGTGGAGAGCGCTATGCCGGCGCCGATCGCTATCGCCGCGACCACGGCCACCGCGCCGATCACCGCGCCCTTGCTGCGGCCGCTGCCGCGGGGCTCCTCCCCCGGCTGCGGCCGGGAGTGCTCCGCGTAGCGGGTCTGCTGGGTGGGCGCGGCACCGTACTCGGGCTGCTGCCCCGGGCCGGGCTGGCCGTACGGGGCCTGCGGCTGGCCGCCCTGGTACCCCTGCGGCGGCATGCCCTGCTGGCCGTACGGCTGCGGCGGCTGCTGCTGCCGGGGCGGGTAGCCGTACTGCGCGCGCCCGACCTCCATCGGGCGGCTGTACGGCGTGCGCGGGACGCCCTGCTGCGGCTCGGCCGGCTGCCCGGTGGAACCGTCGGCCGGGCGGTAGAGGTAGCCGAACGGGTCGTCGTCCTGCGGGGCACCGCCCCCCTGGCCCTCGGGCACTCCGTTGCTGCCGGCGGTCGTCACGGTGGCCTGCTCCCCCATCCGGTGCGCCCCCGGCTGCGGGCGGCGCAGATCATCGACGCTGTCGTACCGGGAACCCTACCTGTCGTATGTGACGGCGGGAAAAGACCCCTTGACAACTCACGGGTAACCCGGACCGACCAGGGCGGACCGGGGCCCCGCCGCCGTCCGCCGGTTCAGCCCGCGCGCCGGTGCGAACGCTCGCCGCGCGCCCCGCGCACCGCCCCGCCCCGCGCCCGCTTCTCGTCGTACATCCGCTCGTCGGCGGTCTGCAGCACCTCCTCGATGCTCATCCCGCAGCCGGCCCAGCCGACCCCGAGGCTCACGCCCACCCTCATCGCCCGGCCGTCGATCCGCATCGGCGGGATGATCGCGCCCCGCAGCCGGTGGGCGAGGTCCTTCGCCTCCTCGCGGCCGATCCCGTCGGCCAGCACCACGAACTCGTCACCGCCGAGCCTGGCCACCGTGTCGCCGTCCCGGACGGCCTGGCTCAGCCGCCGGGCGACCTCGACCAGCACCGCGTCGCCCGCGTTGTGACCGAACCGGTCGTTGATCGACTTGAAGCCGTCCAGGTCGCAGAAGAGCACCGCGAGCCCCTTGTCCACCGCCGCCGCACCGCCGGAGCGGAACGGCGAGGACCAGGCGTCGCCGCCCGGGCCGTACTCCGCCGGGACGACCGCGTGCACGTGCTCCCCGCAGGCCGGGCCGAGCGCGCCCGGCAGTTCCTCGGGCAGCCCGTAGCCGTGCACCCGCCCGGTGTACGGGTCCGCGCCCTCCGGCCCGTCGTACGCCGTGTGCGCGCTGTACGCCGTGTGCGCGCCGTACGTGTCGACCGGGTGGCCGTACGGCTGCGGGTAGGCCGCCTCGACCTGGCCGGCGGCACCGACCGGCTGCGGCCGGGCGCAGAGCCGGCGGGCCAGCCGGGCCTTGAGCTCGGCGCCGTTCGGCAGCCCGGTGAGCGCGTCGTGGCTGGCCCGGTGGGCGAGCTGGAACTCGTGCCGCTTGCGGTCCTCGATGTCCTCGACGTGGGTGAGCAGGAAGCTCGGGCCCTCGGCCGCGTCCGCGACGATCGAGTTGCGCAGGCAGACCCACTGGTAGCCGCCGTCCCGCCGGGACAGCCGCAGCTCGGCGCGGCCGCTCTCGGCGCTGGTGCGCTCCAGCAGCGCCCGGTCCTCGGGGTGCACCAGGTCGGCGAAGCTCTGCTGGCGCAGCACCGCCCGGGGCCGGCCGAGCAGCCGGCAGAGCGCGTCGTTGACCCTGGTCAGCTGGCCGCGTCCGGCGCCGTGCAGCTCGGTGATCGCCATCCCGCTGGGCGCGTACTCGAAGGCCTGGCGGAAGCTCTCCTCGCTGGCCCGCAGGGCCTGCTGCTCCTTCTCCAGGCGGGCCAGCGCGCGCTGCATCTCGGCCCGCAGCCGGGCGTTGCCGATCGCGATGGAGGCCTGCAGCGAGAACATCTCCAGTGCCTCGCGGGTCCACGCCCCGGGCCGCTTGCCGCTGCGCGGGCGGTCCACCGAGAGGACGCCGAGGAGGTCGCCGCCCGCGCTGTACATCGGGGCGAGCAGCCCGTCGGCGGGGTGCCAGTCGTTGGCGTACACCGGGAGCGGGCCGTCCCCGATCCAGCGCGGGATGTCACTGGCGACGGCCCAGCCGCGGTCGTACGGCAGGAAGCGCAGGGTGCCCCAGTGGTCGCTGACGCCGAGCAGCCGGTCCCAGGACTCCCGGGAGCCGACCTGGCCGAGCAGCACGGAGGGGCCGCCCATCGGGCTCTCCTCCAGTTCCCAGACGGCCGCCACCACGAGGTCGCCGTCCGGCCGGACCAGGCTGACCGCGGCGGCGTCGAAGCCGAGTCCGTGCACCGCGCCCTCGACGACGGCCTGGAGGGTGCCAGCGAGGCTGCGGGCAGCGTTGAGGTCCGCCACGACCCGGTGCAAGGTGCGGAGGGTCGCGAGACGGACGTACGGCTCCGACTCGGCTTCCATGCGGGGGCTCCCCGGCTGCTTCGGATAGTTCGTGATTGGTTATCGTCCGATTGCCAGAAGAACTGAATCACAGGGAGCACAGCGCTCGGCACGCTCGGTCAGCAATAGGCCATCACTTGTGACTTAAATCACACGAGACTAATGCACCCTTAATCAGTTCATCTGTCCCATAGCGGGACATACAGCGCTAGGGGAACAATTCTGGGGTCGACCGCAATGGGCCCGGGCTGAAGCCGAGTGCGCCCGCCACTCCGGCCGCTTCACTCCTACGAGTGAGTTCGGCCACCGGGCGCAACCCTTCGGCCGGACCGCCGGTCCTACGACCAAGGCCCGATGCGGTTTCTCCCGGGTGACGACTACCGTGCGGTACGTGTACCCGTCGCCGCAGCCCGAAGCTGCCCCCCACGCCACGCCCGACGAGTTCCGGGCTGCCCTCTCCCAGCTCGCCGCCGGCGTGAGCCTGGTGACCGTCCACGACCCGGAGGACGGCGAGGACGTCGGCATGACCGCCACGTCCTTCCTCTCGGTGTCGCTGGAGCCGCCGCTGGTGCTGATCTCGGTCCGCGAGGACTCCCGGATGGACGAGGTGCTCTCCCGGGCGGACACCTGGGCGGTCTCGGTGCTGACCGAGGGCCAGAAGACGCTCGGCTCCCGGTTCGCCATGAAGGGCCGGCTCAGCGACCGGCTGCTGTTCGCGGACACCCCGCACCACCGCGGCGCGCACACCGGCGCCCCGCTGATCGACGGCGCGCTGGCCACCGTCGAGTGCCGCACCGAGCAGCGGATACCCGCCGGCGACCACACCCTGCTGCTCGGCCGCGTCCTGGAGGCCGTGGTGCCCGACCCCGGCGGCCACCCGCTGCTCTACTTCCGCGGCGGCTACCGCACCCTGGGCTGAGGACCTCCGCCGGCTACTCGCCGCCCCGCGGCGCCCGGCGGCCCTGCTTGAGTTCGGAGCGGTGCCGCTTGTTGTACAGCCGCCGCTCGACCATCCCCCGGCTCGGCCTCGTCGCCCGCCGGGCCTTCGGCGGCGGTGCGCACGCCTCGGTCAGCAGCGCCGACAGCCGGGCCGCGGCCGCCTCCCGGTTGCGCCACTGCGAACGGAACTCCGAGGCCTGGACGACCAGCACCCGGCCGTCCACCAGCCGACCGGCCAGCCGCTCCAGCGCGCGCTCGCGCCACACCTCGGGCAGCGCCCTGGTCGAGGCCAGGTCGAAGCGCAGCTCCGCCCTGGAGTCGGAGGTGTTCACGTGCTGGCCGCCGGGGCCGGAGGAACGCGAGAAGCGCCAGACGAGCTCGGCGTCGGGGACGACCACCGACCCCCGTACGCGGATGGGCTCGGACATGCGTCCATCATCCCGCGCCCGGCCCGCGCGGTCACCCGGTTATCGGTACGGCCGCCGGTTTCCGCACCCGGTTACCTCCGGGCGCCCCGAGCCCCGACAATGGCCTACGTGATCGAGCTCGGCTACTCCCTCTCCAACCGCTTCCCCGACCCCCCGCAGACGGACTACCGCACCGCGTCCGTGCACGCCCTGCGGTACGACCTGTTCTGCGGCGACGTCTACCTGGACGGCGAGGGCGCCGAGCTGTCCACCGCCTGGGGCTGGGTGCCGGTGCTCGACTTCGCCTGGGCGCTGTGCGACATCGCCGAGCTCCTGGACCGCGACCCGGACGGCGGCCGGGCCGCCCGGGTGCAGACCGCGGACCTCGACTTCACCCAGAACACCGAGCTGCTGCGCTTCGCCCGCCGCTTCAACTGGGTCGAGGTCACCGCCACCTGGCTGCCGGACGAGCCGCCGGTGGTGGTCCGGCACGGCGAACTGCGGCGCGAGGCCCGGGACTTCCTCCAGGACACCCTGGCCGACCTCTTCGACATGCACTCCGGTCTGGCCGACAACCCGAACATCTGGACGCTGCAGGGGCGGTTCCGGCGGATCTGACACCGGCTTTGCCCGGGCTTTGCCCTCCGATTGGCGCCCACGAAGAATTCACGGCCCCTGCGGAACCAAGCCGCCGGAGTATTGCGTTGTCCCGGGAAATAGCGAACGAAGCGAACGAAGGGACTGCAATCGTCATGCCAGTGAGCCTCTCCAAGGGTGGCAACGTCTCGCTGACCAAGGAGGCCCCCGGCCTGTCCGCGGTCACCGTCGGCCTGGGCTGGGACGTCCGCACCACGACCGGCGCCGAGTTCGACCTCGACGCCAGCGCGATCGTCCTGAACGCGGACGGCAAGGTGCTGTCCAACGCCCACTTCGTCTTCTTCAACAACACCAGCACGCCGGACAACACCGTCGTGCACACCGGTGACAACCGCACCGGTGAGGGCGCGGGCGACGACGAGTCGATCAACGTCAACCTGGCCGGCCTGCCGGCCGAGGCCGTCAAGATCACCTTCCCGGTCACCATCTACGACGGCGTCGCCCGCGGCCAGAACTTCGGCCAGGTCCGCAACGCCTACATCCGCGTGGTGAACGCGGCCGGCAGCGCCGAGATCGCCCGCTACGACCTCTCCGAGGACGCCGCCACCGAGACCGCGATGATCTTCGGCGAGCTCTACCGCAACGGCGCGGAGTGGAAGTTCCGCGCCGTCGGCCAGGGCTACGCCTCCGGCCTGGCCGGCATCGCCCAGGACTTCGGCGTCCAGATCTGACGCACCCGCGGGAAATGCCGCGGCGCGGGAAGCCGGTTCTCCGACTTCCCGCGCCGCGGCTTCCGTTTTCCCGGGGCCGCCGGGCCGAGGCCCGGCGGGCCTCAGCGCGAGGCGCGCAGCTCGGGCAGCTGGATCAGCTCGGTCTCGTCCTCCGGCGTCAGGTCCACCACCGTCGGCTCGCCCGGCTCCGTCCGCTCGGCCGACTCCGCCGCCCGGGCCTCCGCCTCGGCCTTCGCGGCCACCGCCTCGTCGCCCACCACGTCCGCCAGGTCGGCGCGCTCCCCCAGCTCGGCGACGCTGCCCACCGCCGGCGCCGGGGCGGCCGGGGCCGCCGGGCGCACCGGGGCGGCCGAGCCGCGGCCGAAGAAGCTGAAGCCCTGCCCGCGGGCCGGCCCGGACTGCGCCGGCCGCGGCCGCTGCCGCTCCACCGGCGCGGGCGCCGCGGCGGGCACCGAGGGCGTGCCGCCGAGCTGACCGACCGTCGCCGTCAGCGCCGGACGCACCGGCTCGGGCCGCACCGCCGGCCGGGCCGCCGACTGGGTCGCCGACTGCGACGCCGACTGGGCCGCCGACTGGGCCGCCGGAGCCTGCCCCGGGGTGGGCACCGAGGGCGCCACCGGGGCCGGCACGGCCACCGGGGCGGGTGCCGGAGCCGGAACGGCGGCAGCGGCGGTGGCAGCGGCCGTACGCGCCCGCAGCGCCACCTCGGCCCCCGCCGTGCGCTCCCGCTGTGCCTCCTCCTCCGCCGCGCGGCGCTCCAGCAGCCGCAGCACGGCCGCCGCCCGCACGAACGCGGCCGGGCTGGCCGGGTGCTTCGGACGGCTCGCGGCGAGCGCCCGCTGGGCCGCCTCGGCCTCCTTGAGCGCCTGCTCGGCCACCGCCACGGCCCGCTCGCGCAGCAGTCGGGCGATCTCCGTCTCGGCCTTGGCCAGCCGCGACTTCTCCGCCGTCAGCCGCCGCCCGAAGCGGGTGGCCCGCTCCTCGGCGACCTCGGCCGCGTACTCGGCCTCGGCCAGCTGCTCCTCGAACCGCTCCTCGGCGCGCAGCCGCTGGGCCGCGGACATCTCGGCGGCCGCCCGGGCCGCCTTGTCCCGCTGGCGCAGCAGCAGCGCGAAGCCGAGCGTCGCGATCACGGCCGCGACGCCCACCGAGCGCACCAGGACGGTGTCCTGACTGAAAAGCAGCGCGGCCAGTGCGGCGACCAGCAGTACGCCGGCGGCGGTGGGGGGAAAGGCCCGGCCGAGGACGGAGGAATGACGGTGGCGTCCGCGAGACATGCCCAAGAAACTAGCGTGCGAATTGGGGCCGTGTCAGCCCAGGGTCCCCTTCCGCCCTTGACAGGGGGAGGTTTTTACCGCACGTGCCCGGCCTCTCACGCAAGATCACGAAGAAAGCCCTGCTCAGCGGCGTCCGGCCGGAGCCTCAGCGGTGCGAGGCCGCCGGACCGCCCGGGTCGTCGTGGTTCTCCGGCAGCTTGCACACGTGCTGGATCCAGAGCGCCGCCGCGATCACCGCGGCCCCCGCCAGCACCGCGAGCCCGGCCGTCACGGCCTGGTCCTTGCGGGCCGACACGTCCAGCTCGCCCAGCAGGTGGATCCCCGCCCCCGCGTAGACGCCGGTGACCACCGACGAGACCAGCGCACTGGCCTGCCCCAGCACCACGGCCCGGGCCGCCAGCAGCGGGTCGACCCCCTTCGCCCCGGGCTGCCGCTCGCGCACCGCCTTCAGCCGGGCCCGCAGCGACAGCGCGGTCGCCAGCAGGATCACCGCCACCGCCGCGAGCACCACCGGCGCCGCGGCCGGCACGGCCGGCAGCGTGTCCACGGAGGCCCACAGCTTGGAGCCCGCCCAGGACAGCGCCGTCGTGGCGACGGTGATGCCGATCAGCAGACGGAGGCGAAGCAGCTTCACTCGGAGGATGTCCTTCCCGGGTACCGGAACCGGTCGCCCGCCCGGTGGCCCGGCGCGGCGACGCCAAGCCACCGTACCGGGCCCGGCCGGGCGGACCCGCGCGAACGGCGGACACCTACTCGTACGGCCGGGCCCCCGGCCGAGTTCCCAGGCCCGGGGCCCGGGGCCACGCCCCGGGCCGTGCCGGACCGGCGCTACTCCGGCAGCGTCAGCCGGATGTCCTCGCGGCGCTTCACGCCCTGCGCGTCCGGGCCGCCCAGCGCGGTCAGCAGCGCGTCCACCCGCCCGTGCCCGGGCACCTCGGCCTCCGGCTGGGCGTCCAGCCAGGGGGCGAGGACGAAGGCCCGCTCGTGCGAGCGCGGGTGCGGCAGCAGCAGCTGCGGGTCGTCGCTCAGCACGCCCTCGTAGGCCAGGATGTCGACGTCCAGGGTGCGCGGGCCCCAGTGGACGGTCCGCACCCGCCCGAAGGCGTCCTCGATGGCGTTGCCGCGCTCCAGCAGGTCCCGCGGGGGCAGCGAGGTGCGCAGCACGACGACCGCGTTGTAGTAGTTCGGCTGCTCCTCGGGGCCGCCGACGGCCTCCGTCTCGTACACCGCGGAGACGGACTTGATCTTCAGCCCCGGGGTGTCGGCGAGCGCGTCGACGGCGCCCTGGAGGGTGTCCAGCCGGTTGCCCAGGTTGCTGCCGAGCGCGACCACCGCCCAGCGCTGGCTGTGCAGCGTGGTGTCGACGGAGTCCACCCGGCTCTCCAGGTCGAACGTGCTCGGCGAGGCGGTCGGGTCACTGGTGCTCATCGATGAATTCCCTCTGCATCGGATACCGGGCGCGCGGTGGGGGTCATGCGCGGCCCCGGTGGATGGTCACGGTCACGTCGTCGAACGGCACGGTGATCGGGGCGTCCGGCTTGTGCACGGTGACCTCGACCTCCTCGACCGCTTCGTGCTTGAGGCACTGGTCGGCGATCCGCTGGGCCAGCGTCTCGATCAGGTCGACCGGCTCACCGGCGATGATCGCGGTGACCTCCTCCGCCACGAGGCCGTAGTGCGCGGTGCGGGTGAGGTCGTCTCCGGCCGCGGCGGGGCGGGTGTCCAGGTACAGGACGAGGTCGACCACGAAGGTCTGCCCCTCGACGCGCTCGCGCTCGAAGACGCCGTGGTGGCCCCGGGCTCGCAGCCCCCGCAGGGTGACGCGGTCCAGCAAACGAATCACTGCTCCCAGTCGGACGGGCCCCACCCGGAGACAGGCATGGACGGGCAGGGCGAAGGCGGGCAGCACGCCCGCCACTCCGTTTCGAATCTACCCGCGAGCACGGACAACGCCTGACCGTCCTACCCGGCACGAACCGACGCCACGCGCACCGATATGGCAATTGACGTGAACGTTCGGTGACCACCCGGAAATTCCCGGTGACTTCCCGGCGCGGAATTCCCGGAGTCGCCGGAATCAGCTCTCCTCGTCGTCGTCCCCGCTGGTCAGAACGGGTGAACCGTGATGCGACCAGAGCTTCCACCCGGCCGGGGTACGGCGGAACAGATTCGTCGACACGACCTTTCCGCCGACCAGCGGTCCGAGTTCCCCCTCCTCCTCCGACTCGCCGCCGGACAGGATGTTCTCGGTGCACGTGACAAGGGCCACATCGCCGTGCACCTCGGCCTCGACATCGGTCAGGAAGAACTGGATGTACTCCGTGTTCATCATGATCAGCATGTACGAGCGGGTCACCTGGGCCCGGCCGCGCAGCACCGGCCAGCCCGGGTGGACGCACACCACGCCGCCCTTGTCGTCGGCGTCCGCGGCGCCCAGCCAGGCGTCCTCGACCGCTTCCAGGTCCCCCCGCTCCAGCGCCTCGTAGAGCCCCCGGTTCGCCGCGAGCACGGCCTCCAGGTCCGCCGCCCCGGCCCGACCCGCCGTACCGCCGCTCAACCTGCCGTCACCCGTCACAGACCCTCCCTCACCCCAACCGCGCCGCGTGCTGCCATGCCGCGACGACCCGGACGGCATCCGCCGTGCCGGACACGTCGTGCACCCGCACCGCCCAGGCTCCGGCCCGGGCGGACAGCACCGACACCGCGGCCGTCGCGTCGTCGCGTTCCCGGGCCGGGCGCAGTTCCCCGGTTGCCGGGTCGGCGAGCAGCGTACCCAGGAACCGCTTGCGCGAAGCCGCCACGAGCACGGGACGGCCGAGCGCGGTGAGCGCGTCCAGCCGCCCGAGCAGCGCCCAGTTGTGCTCGGAGGTCTTGGCGAAGCCGAGCCCCGGGTCGAGGATCAGCTGGTCCTCCTTGACCCCGGCGGCCAGCAGCGCGTCCACCCGGTCGCCCAGTTCGGCGACCACGTCCCGGACCACGTCGTCGTAGACGGCCATCCGGTCCATGTCGGCGGACTGCCCGCGCCAGTGCATCACCACGAAGGGCGCGCCGGTCTCGGCGACCACCCGGGCCATCGCCGGGTCGGCGAGCCCGCCGGAGACGTCGTTGACGATCGCGGCGCCGGCCTCGACGGCCCGCTCGGCGACCGAGGCCCGCATGGTGTCCACGGAGACCAGCACCCCGGCGTCGGCGAGCTCGCGCACCACCGGGAGCACCCGGCGCAGCTCCTCCTCCTCGGGCACCCGCCGCGTGCCCGGCCGGGTGGACTCGCCGCCCACGTCCACCAGGTCCGCGCCCCGGGCCCGCAGCGCGAGGCCGTGCGCGATCGCCTTGGCGGGGTCGTGCCACATCCCGCCGTCCGAGAAGGAATCGGGCGTGACGTTGACCACACCCATCACGGCGCAACGCTCCAGCCGCGGCAGACCGGCCGGCAGGGAGAAGGACGGCGAATCGTTCATGCCTCCCATTATCGAACGGGGCCCCCGCCGAGGGTTCTCGGCGGGGGCCCCGTTCGGTGCCGGCGGGCCCCGGAGGGCGGCCGCGGGCCTCAGGCGGCCTCGGTGACCTCACGGGTCGACGGGACCGGCATCAGCCCCTCGCGCTGCCGCTTGCGGCCGAAGCGGGGCATCCCGAGGGTGATGAAGGCCTCCGCCTGCATCGCGGCGAAACCGATTCGCGGCAGGTCCCGGGTGCTCGGGAAGACCAGGAAGCGCGGCTCCCACTCGGGCTGGAACTTGGCGTTGAACTTGTACAGCGACTCGATCTGGAACCAGCGCGACAGGAACACCAGCAGCCCGCGCCAGGCGCGCAGCACCGGACCGGCGCCGATCCGCTCGCCGCGGGCCAGCGCCGAGCGGAACATCGCGAAGTTGAGCGACACCCGGCGCACGCCCATCGCGGGCACCGCCTGGAGCGCGGCGACGATCAGCAGCTCGTTCAGGCCCGGGTCGGCGGCGCGGTCGCGGCGCATCAGCTCCAGCGAGATGCCGTCCGGCCCCCAGGGCACGAAGTGCAGCACGGCCTTCAGGTCGTCGCCGCCCTCCTCGCCCTCCTCCGGGGCCTTGTGGGCGGTGACCACCACGCAGGCGTCGTCCAGCGGGTCGCCGAAGCGGCCGAGGGCCATCGAGAAGCCGCGCTCGGTGTCGGTGCCGCGCCAGCGGGCGGCGGCGTCGGCGATCCGGTACTTCTCCTCCGCGGTGAGCTCGGAGACCCGGCGCACCTTGCAGGAGTAGCCGTTGCGCTCGATCCGCTTGACCATCTGGCGCACGTTGCGCATGGCCCGGCCGGAGAGCGAGAAGGAGGCGGTGTCCACGATCGCCTCGTCGCCGAGCTCCAGCGCGTCCAGCTCCGCCTCGCGGGTCCAGACCTCGCCGCCGACCTCGCTGCACCCCATCACCGCCGGCACCCAGGCGTGCTCGCGGGCCTCGGCCATGAACACCTTGATCGCGCCGGGCCAGGCCTCGACGTCGCCGACCGGGTCGCCGGAGGCCAGCATCACGCCGGAGACCACCCGGTAGGAGATGGCGGCCTTGCCGGTGGGCGAGAACAGCACGCTCTTGTCGCGGCGCAGCGCGAAGTAGCCGAGCGAGTCGCGCTCGCCGTGCCGTTCGAGCAGCTCGCGGACCCTGTCCTCGTCCTCCGCGGTCAGCTCGGGCTTCGGCTTGCCCGGGCGCAGCGCCAGGTAGGCGGTGGTGAAGGCGGTCAGCAGGCCGAGCCCGCCGAGCAGGTAGGCGACCAGGTCGGACATCCGGTCGTTGTTGTACCGGACCGGGCCCTCGAAGCCGAACAGTCCGTACCCGACGTGCTGCAGGCGCTCGGCCAGGCCCGGGTGGCCGATCTCGTACTTGGTCCGGGTGCTCACGATCAGCAGGCCGAGCAGCACGCTGAGGACGCCCATGACGACCAGGTTGACCACCGCGCGCCAGCGGGTGCGCGGGTCGGCCTTGGCGTAGAACTCGCGCTGGTGCACCAGCATCACGGCGAGGAGCACCAGCGAGACGACCGCCGGGCCGATCTGGTGCCAGCGCACGATGTGCAGTGCGGCGCTGACCGGCAGCAGCACGCAGACCACCCGCCAGGCCCGCCGCTTGCGCCGGCGCAGCGCGTGCGCCAGCGGCACCAGCAGGATGCCGACCATCAGCGTGCCGACCGCCGCCAGGCTGGTCGTGCCGCCCGGCAGCTGCCCCGTGAAGGTGTGCATCCTGGTGTGCCGGAGCTTGGGGAACACCGCGCCGGCGATGTCCAGCAGGCCGATCAGCAGACAGGCGTAGCCGACCGCTCCGGGGAGCCAGGCCCTGGGAACGGCGGACGCCTGCTTGCGCAGCGTCTGCAGGCCGCGTCGACGGCGGGACGGCTGCTCGGGGCTCGGCTCAACGGACACGGGAACGCTCATGGAAGCTCAGCGTAGAGGCTGCGGTGCGGTGTCCCGTCACTCCGGGGGAGGGCGCGTGATGGACCTTCATGCCTATTCCTTCATCAGGCAATGCGCATACCAAGGACCCGGAAACGGTCGGTAAACCGGGGCCGTGGTCGCGCTGCGGGTTGAGCCGGCGGTGGGAGCCGGGGGCCCGCCGCAGCGTGGCGCGGCAGGGCCCTCCGGGACGCGTTACGTACGGTGGACGCCGCATTCTAGGGCGCCGGTTGCCTGCGGCTCCCCCCGCCCTGCCGGCCTGCCCCGGCGTCCGGACGGCCTAGCCACGGTGGCCCGGCCTGACGGACCGCCAGACGATGAAGCCTGCACCGCCAGTGTCCCACCGGAAGGCCGACGGCATGGAACTGACCAGCGAAGCGCTGGTGAACTCGCTGCTCGCGCTCGGCGTCGCGGCAATCGTCACGACCCTGTGGCTCTGGCCGCGGCTGGCGCCGCAGCGCCCGCTGCCGGTGCTCGGCCGGATCGGACTGCTGACGGTCGTTCAGGCCTCCGTCCTGGCCGTGCTCGCCCTGTCGGTGAACAACTCCTTCGGGTTCTACACCTCCTGGGGTGACCTGCTCAGTCCGGGCGGCGCCCAGCTCGCGCTGGCCGGCAACGACAACCACAAGGGCGGCGCCCCGGTCGCCGACGCACTGGTCCAGCCCACCACCGAGGGCGGCCTGGAGACCATCACCAACCTGCCGAAGGGCCCGCCCGAGGAGGTCGGCAAGGTCGAGTCGGTCCGGGTCAGCGGCAAGGAGACCGGCTTCTCCGACCAGATGTTCGTCTACCTGCCACCCGCGTACTTCGACCCCAAGCTCGCCCTGGTCCGCTTCCCCGTCCTGCTGGCCATCGCCGGCTACCCGGGCACCACCCTGAACCTGCTGCACGAGCTCCCCCTCGCCCAGACCGCGATCGAGCTGCAGCGCTCCGGCAAGATGCCGCCGACCGTCCTGGTGATGGCCCGACCGGCCGTCGTGCCGGCCCGGGACACCGAGTGCGTGGACGTCCCCGGCGGGCCGCGCACCGAGACCTGGTTCGTCAAGGACGTCCCCGAGGCCATCCTCGGCAACTACCGGGTGGGCCGCACGGCCGGCTCCTGGGGCACCCTCGGCTACTCCACCGGCGGCAGCTGCGCGCTGCGCCTGGCGATGCGCTTCCCGAACGTCTACGGCAGCGCGGCGAGCCTGCACGGCGACTTCACCGTGCGCCAGGACAACTACACCGGCGGCGACCTCTTCAACGGCGACAAGGCACTGGCCCAGCAGCACGACCTCGGCTGGCGGCTGCAGAACCTGCCGGTCCCCGCCCTCAACCTGCTGGCCGTCTCCACCCGCACGGAGGGCGACTACCCGCAGACCGTCCAGTTCGTCGAGCAGGCCACCAGGGCAGCGGCGGCCAACCCCCAGTTCAAGGTCGACTCGCTCTACCTGGACGACGGCGGCCACAACTTCGACAGCTGGACCAGGGAGCTGCCGGCCACGCTCGAATGGCTGGGAGCCCATCTCGGCTAGGGATTGCCGCTGGGACAGGTGAGTGACTACCCGCCGGTCGGCCCGGACGGCCGGCGCTCGGGGGGGAACGTATCGCGACCGCCCGTCGGCCCCCGCCGGGCACCGCCCCGGAACGCGCAGGAGGCGCCGTGCTGAGCACCCGCTCGCTCTTCGACGAGATCTACCGGAACGACCAGGCCTACCAGCTGTTCTGCAGCATCGCGGCCGGAGGCGAGGACCAGGGCGGCTGGGAGAACGAGCGGATCACCACGCTCACCCGGGATCCCGTCCTCGCCCCGAAGGTCGCCCGGCACGGTGCCGACGAGCGCAAGCACGGCCGGATCTTCGCCCAGCTGCTGCACAAGCGCGGCCTGCCCAAGGTGCCCGTGCCGGACGAGGCCGACTACTGCATGCTGCTGGAGCGCCAGGGCGTCGGGCTCTCGCACGAGCGGCTGAACAGCACCGTCCCGCTGACCGACCGCGAGATCATCACCTACCTCGCGCACAGCCGGGTCACCGAGCAGCGCGCCGCCGAGCAGATGCGCCGGCTGGTCAAGGCCTACGCCGACAACCCCGCCCTCGGCCGGGCGATGCGGATGATCTCCGCCGACGAGGACAACCACCTCGCCTACTGCCACGAGGAGCTGCTGCGGCTGGTCTCCGAGGGCCACGGCCCGTACATCCGGCACGCCCTGGAGACCAGCGCGCGCGGCGAGATCCGCACCCACCGGGACGTCGGGCTCGCCGTCACCGCCCGGATGGCCCGGATCCTGCGCTGGCCGCGCTGGCAGCTCGCCCTGGTCGCCCTCGGGGTGCACGCGCTGTACCTGTACGACCGCGCCTACGGCTGGCGCCGGATGGTCACGCTGCGGATGCCCGAGCGCCGCAACGCCCTGGGCACCCCGGCCCCGCCGCACGCGGAGCACGGGGTGCTCTGAGCCGCGCCCGGCTCCACGCGGGCCGGTGCCGCTAGCGGCCGATGATGAGGCTCATCGCCTCGGCCCGGGTGGCCGGGTCGCGCAGCTGGCCGCGCACGCAGGAGGTGATGGTCTTGGCGCCGGGCTTGCGG
>NZ_JBEZUT010000082.1:0-28081 GCF_040636595.1 Kitasatospora sp. NPDC036755 | reverse complement strand
CTCGGGCTGACGGCCGAGGTCGGCGACCGGCGCGCGGTGCGCGAGGCGGACCTGGTGGTCTGCTGCACCACGGCGCGCACCCCGCTGTTCGACGGCGCGCTGGTGCCCGCCCACGCGGCGGTCGCGGCGGTCGGCTCGCACGAGCCGGACGCGCGGGAGGTGGACGAGCTGCTGGTCCAGCGGGCCGAGCTCTACGTCGAGGCGCGCGCGGTCGCGGCCCGGGAGGCCGGGGACCTGCTGATGGCCGGTGTGGCCGGGCGGCAGCTGTGGAACCTCGCCGAGCTGGTGCGCGGCGACGCCCTGGTGCCGGACGGGCGGCCGCGGTTCTTCAAGAGCGTCGGGATGGCCTGGCAGGACCTGGCCGTCGCGGCGGAGGTGTACCGGCGGCAGTAGTGGCGCGGCGGGCGCTCAGTCGCCCAGGAACACGAGCCGGCTGCCCGGGGTGGCGGCGCAGTCCGCGAGCAGGTCGCGCAGCTCGCGGACGGCGGCCCGCTGCTCCTCGGTGGTGCAGCGGGCGAGCAGGGCGGTGGCCTCCTCGAAGACCGCACCGGCGTCCCGCTCGTCGAACAGGGTGTCCCCGTAGGGGTCGATCCGGCCGAGCCGGTGGCGGGCGGGATCGGTGTGCCGGGCCAGGGCGTCGTCGAGGGCCGCCCCGGGGCTCGACAGGCGCAGCATCCTGGCGCCGGTACGGCGGCCGCCGGCCGGGTGGCCGTCGTACAGTGCGATGTCGATCGACACGTCGTAACTCCTGGTCGTGATCGGGAGTTGTGGAACCGGAGCCGGCGCAGCGGGAAGGGATCCCCCGCTGCGCCGGCTCCTCACGTTTTCCGGCTGCGCCCCCGGTGGCGGCTTCCGGTGCCGCGCGGGTCAGGCCCGGTCGTCGGCGTAGGCGGTGAGCAGCCGGGCCAGGTGCTTGCCGGTGACCAGCAGCGGCTGTTCGCTGCGGGCGACCTGGGCGGCGAGCTCGGCGCCCTCCAGGGTGCTGATCACGGTGCCGGCCAGTTCGCGGGCGTCCTGCTCGCCGATGCCGGCGGCGAGCAGCCGTTCCGTCACCACGGCCCGCCAGTTGGCGAAGGCCTCGGCCACCGCCTCCTCGATCACCGGCACCCGGCCGACCGTCTCCAGGGCGGTGCTGGTGATGGGGCAGCCGTCCTGCCAGTCGGAGGCGCGCAGTTCGGTGGCGAGCAGCCGGGTGCAGGCGGTCATCGCCTCGCCGAGGTCCGGCGAGGAGCCGAGCCCGGTGCGCAGCATGACGGCGAACTCCTCGTCCCCGTGCCGGATCGCCTCGGCGGCCAACTCCTGCTTGCCGCCCGGGAAGAAGTGGTAGACGGAGCCGAGGGTGGCCTCGGCCTCGCGGGAGATCTGCTTGATCCCGGTGCCCTCGTACCCCTGGCGCTGCAGCAGCCGGGAGGTGGCCCGGACGATCCGCTCGCGGGTGCCGGCTTTCGCCCCGGCCTGGGGGGAGGTCTTCTCGGGCGCGTTCACGGCGCGATCCTAGCCGAGATTCTGAGTAGAGCGTTCGTTCCAGTCCTGTGCTAGCGTCGGCCCGGCGCTCTAAATAGAGCGTTCGTTCCAGAGGAGGGGAAAGCGCATGTCCGTGGAGCAGTCGAAGCGGTCCGTGACGGTGATCGGGCTCGGCCCGATGGGGCGGGCCATGGCCGGGGCGTACCTGGACGCCGGGTACGCCGTCACGGTGTGGAACCGCACACCCGGGCGGGCCGGGGAGCTCCTCGCCCGGGGCGCGCGGGAGGCGCCCAGCGCCCGGGCGGCGGTGGAGGCGAACGAACTGGTGGTGCTCAGCCTCACCGACTACGACGCGGTGTTCGAGGTGCTGGAGGCGGTCGAGCCGGCGCTGGAGGGGAAGGTGATCGCGAACCTCAGCTCGGACACCCCCGGCCGGGCCCGCGAGGCCGCCCGCCGGCTGGCCGAGCACGGCGCCGCGCAGCTGACCGGCGGGGTGCAGGTGCCGCCGTCCGGCATCGGCGACCCCGCGTCGTCCACCTTCTACAGCGGCCCGGTCGAGCTGTTCCAGCGCCACCGCGCCGCGCTGGAGGTGCTCACCGGGGCCGACTACCGGGGCGACGACCCCGGGCTGGCGCAGCTGTACTACCAGATCCAGATGGACCTGTTCTGGTCCTCGATGGTCGGCTACCTGCACGCCACGGCGATCGCCGAGGCCAACGGCATCACGGCCGAGGAGTTCCTGCCGTACCTGAGCTCGACCGCCGCCTCGATGCCCGGCTTCCAGGCGTTCTACGCGCCGCGGATCACCGGCGGGGACCACCGCGGGGACGTCGACCGGCTGGCGATGGCGCTGGCCGGCATCGAGCACGTCCGGCACACCGCGGAGGACTCCGGGGTCGACGGCGCGCTGCCGGCCGTTCTCGCGGAGGCGGTCCGGCGGGGCGTCGAGGACGGGTTCGGCGCGGCCAGCCTCACCGTGCTGGTGGGGCGGTTCCGCCGGGAGTAGCCGTGTGTGCGGGCCGCGGGGGCCCGAAGATCGTGTGCCGTCGGCCGTTGTCACGGCCGACGGCCGCTGTCACCATGGCTTTCTGCGCCAGGAGGGGCCGGCGCGGCGGGTGTTCGAATCGCTGGCTGTTGCGCACGCAACGTAACGTGACATTGTACGCTGGTGTTCTGCACCCACCCGGAGGAACACCATGGCCGACCTCAAGTCCCGCACCCTGATCTCCGTACAGGAGCGGCTTCGCGACCAGGTCGCGCACGCACTCCGGGCGGCCCTGATCTCCGGCGAACTGCGCCCCGGCGTGGTCTACTCCGCCCCCGCGCTCGCCGCCGACTTCGGCGTCTCCGCCACCCCGGTCCGCGAGGCCATGCTCGACCTCGCCCGCGAGGGCCTCGTCGAGGCCGTCCGCAACAAGGGCTTCCGGGTCACCGAACTGACCGACCGGGACCTCGACGACTTCACCGAGATCCGCGCACTGATCGAGGTCCCGACCGTCGGCCGGGTGGCGGTCACCGCCACCCGGGAACAGCTGGAACGGCTGCGCCCGCAGGCCGAGGCGATCGTCGCGGCGGCCCGCAAGCACGACCTGATCGGCTACCTGGAGGCCGACCGCCAGTTCCACCTGGACCTCCTGGGCCTGGCCGGCAACACCCGGCTGGTCGAGGTGGTCGGCGACCTGCGCAAGCGCTCCCGGCTGTACGGCCTCAACCGGCTCGACGAGCGCGGCGAGCTGGTCTCCTCGGCGGAGGAGCACCTGGAGCTGCTGGACCTGCTGCTCGCCGGCGACGCGGCCGGCGCCGAGGCCTGCATGACCCGGCACCTCAGCCACGTCCGCTCGCTCTGGGCCGGCGAGGAGAAGCCCGCCGAGCCGGAGCCCTCGGCCCTGCGGCTGCGGTCCGGCCGGGGCTAAACCGCTCGTTCGGGTGAAGACTGAGGATCGGGCGCCGAAAGGCGTGCCGGTTCTACGATGATGCTCTCGACATCGGCAGCCAGGAGGAAATCCATGTCCGCCGCAGCAGTGGAAGAGCCCATGGAGCAGCCGACGCTGCTCGAAGCCGCTGAGCTGATCTCCAACCAGTTCACCGGGCACCGGGTCGAGATCGTCGGGAGCCAGATCACCGTGACGCCGCCGCCGAACGCTTCGCACAGCAAGTCGCTGAGCCGCCTGATGCGCGTGCTGTTCCAGGCCGGCCTCGATGGAGGCGGGACCGAAGTCCTTCAGGGCATCGGGATCTGGCTGCCGGATGGGCCGTCGGACTATGCGATTCCCGATCTGGCGGTTGTCGACGCCGATATCGACGATCACCTGATCGAGTACAACTGCTACGACCCGGCCGTCTTCCGGCTCGTTCTGGAAGTCACCTCGTCCAACCACAGCGATGACCTGAAGAGGAAGCCTTTCGTCTACGCGTCTGCAGGCGTGCCCGTCTACGTGATCGTGGATCGCGCGAATCAGCGAGTCATGGTGCTCACCGACCCGCAGGACGGCGAGTACCGGGTGCACGCCGTCCACCACCCCGGGCAGTCCTTCACCCTGCCGGAGTCGATCGGCGCCGCTGTGACGCTTTCGGTGGACGACGTGCTCATCGCCAAGAAGTAGCTCACACAGCCGCCGCCGGCAGGGTCAGCCTGCCGTCGTGGACCTCGGCGATCTGGTCGACGGCCGTCAGGTGGGTGCGGTCGTGGGTGACCAGCACGGTGGCGGTGGCCCGGCGGTGGGTGAGGTCGGTGATCAGGTCGAGGACGGCGGCGCCGCGCTCGTGGTCGAGGGCGCTGGTGGGCTCGTCCACCAGGAGCACCGTCGGGTCGTTCATCAGCGCGCGGGCGATGTTGACCCGCTGGCGCTGGCCGCCGGAGAGCTGGTGCGGGCGGCGGGCGGCCTGGTCGCGCAGGCCCACGGCGTCCAGGAGCTCCAGGGCGCGGGGCAGGGCGGTGCGCGGGGCGCGGCCGTCGAGGTGGGCCATCACCTGCAGCTGCTCCACCGCGGTGAGCGAGGGCAGCAGGTTGGCCTGCTGGAAGACGATGCCGATCTTCGAGCGGCGCAGCGCGGTGAGCTCCGCCCGGCCGAGGCCCGTGGTGTCGGTGCCGTCGACGACCACCTGCCCGGAGTCCGGGGTGATCAGGGTGGCGGCGACCGCCAGCAGGCTGGACTTGCCGGAGCCGGAGGGGCCGACGACGGCGGTGAGCGAGCCCTTGGGGACGGTCAGCGAGACCTCGTCCAGGGCGGTGAGCCGGCCGTCGCCGTCCGGGTAGGTCAGCGTGATGCGGTCGAGGGTCAAGCTCATCGGACACTCCCCAGGGCGGTCAGCGGGTCGACGGAGGTGATCCGCCGGATGGACAGGGCCGCTCCGATCGCGCCGAGGGCGATCATGACGGCGGCGGGCAGCAGGACGGTCGGGGCGTCCAGGACGAAGGGGACGGCGGAGCCGATCAGCGCGCCGAAGCCGGCGGCGACCGCGGTGCCCAGCAGGGTGCCGAGCACCAGCAGCAGGACGGCCTGGCCGAGGGCGTCGCGCAGCAGGTAGCGGGTGGAGGCGCCGAGGGCCTTGAGGACGGCGATGTCGCCGCTGCGCTGGATCGTCCAGACCGTGAAGAACGCGCCGATCACCAGGGCGGAGATGGCGAACAGGAAGCCGCGCATCAGCTGGAGCGAGCCGTTCTCCGAGGTGTAGGAGCCGATCGCGGCGAGGGCGTCGTCGCGGGTGCGGGTCTCGGTGCCGTGGCGGGCGTCGGCGCCGGCGAGGTCGGCGCCCTTCGCCGTGTCGAGCGCGATGACGGTGGCGTGGCCGGCGCCGCCGGGGGCGGCCAGCTGCCAGTCGGCGAGGGTGGTCCAGATGACCGGGGTGTGGCTGTACGCGGCGTCGCCCTCGACGGCGGCGACCTTCAGCGGGTGCCCGGCGAGGGTGAAGTCGGCGCCGGGGGCGAGGCCGCCCAGGTTCTCGGCGGCGCTCCTGGACAGCACGGCCTGGCCGGGGGCGACCCGGGTGCCCTTCGGGGCGAGCCCGGAGCCGTCCGGGACGCCGAAGGCGGAGAGCGCGGCGGTGCGCTGGCCGGCGGCGGCCTTGGTGGTGGTGATGCCGAGCGGCTGGGCGGAGGTGACGCCGGGCTCGCGCGCCCAGGCCTGCCACTGCTCGGGGGTGACCTGGGAGTCGGTGAAGGAGAGCTTCTGCCCGTCGGCGGGCTTGCCGAACACCAGGTGGTCGGCGGGCAGGCCGGTGACGGCGGAGATGTTCTGCCGGCCGAGCCCGGCGGTCAGCCCGGACAGCAGGCCGACCAGTACGGTGATCAGCACGATGACGGTTCCCATCAGGGCGAACCGCCCCTTGGCGAACCTCAGGTCCCTCCAGGCGACGAACACGACGGGCCTTCCTCTGCGGGGGTTCTCTCGACCCTTCCACCGTCCCCGACGGGAGGGGACCGGGGCATCGCGCCGGGGATTGCATCCTGGGCATCAAAGGGGAGACGCGGAGTTCAACCTTTTGATTGATGCCGGGCCCGGGGTGCCGACTTACGCTGGACGGATGGCGACCGAACGATCCAGAACCACCCCCGTCGCCCGCGTCCTCCAGGTCTGCCTGCACCTGCTCGTGGCGGGCCTGCTCGCGCTCGCCGTCGCCCGGGCCGTCTTCGTCGACCGGGGCGGCGATCCGGCCGCCGTCGCCGCCGCGGCCACCGCGATGGCGGCCGTCTACACCGTCGGGCCGCAGCTGGCCGCCGTGCGCCGCTCACGCCGGGCGGCCGCGCTCTGGCTGGCGCTGCTCGGCATCACCTGGGCGGGCGTGCTGATCGCCACCCAGGACGGGGTCTGGCTGGCCTTCCCGCTGTACTTCCTGGAACTGCACCTGCTGGGGCGGCGCGGCGGGCTCGTCGCCGTCGGGCTGACCGCGGCCGCCTCGATCACCGCGTGGTCCTGGCACCAGCACAGTTTCGGCTTCGCCGCCTCGATCGGTCCGGCGCTCGGCGCGGCCGTGGCCACCGCCACCGTGCTCGGCTACCAGGCGCTGTACCGGGAGAGCGAGGAACGCCGCCGGCTGATCGACGAGCTGACCGCGGCCCGCGCCGACGCCGCCGCCGCGCACCACGCGGCCGGGGTGCTGGCCGAGCGCGAGCGGCTCGCCCGGGAGATCCACGACACCCTCGCGCAGAGCCTCAGCTCCATCCAGCTGCTGCTGCGGGCCGCCCAGCGGGCCCTGCCGGAGCGCACCGAGGCCGCCGCCGACTACGTCGAGCAGGCGCGGCAGGCCGCCCAGGACAACCTGGACGAGGCCCGCCGGTTCGTCCGGGCGCTCACCCCGCCCGCGCTGGACGGCGATCCGCTGCCCGTCGCGCTGGAGCGGCTCTGCGCGACCACGACGGCGCACGGCGCGCTGCCCGTCCACCTGCACGTGTCCGGCGATCCGGTCCGGCTGCCGCCCGCGCAGGAGGTCGCGCTGCTGCGCATCGCGCAGTCGGCGCTCGGCAACACCATCCGGCACTCGGGCGCCACCCGGGCCGAGGTGACACTCAGCTACATGGAGGGCGAGGTGGCGTTGGACGTGGTCGACGACGGGGCCGGGTTCGACCCGGTGGCGGTCGCGGGCCGCACCGGCGAGGAGGGCGGGTTCGGGCTGCCCTCGATGCGGGCCCGGGCCCGGGCGCTCGGCGGCAGCTTCACGGTGGAGTCGTCGCCCGGGCAGGGCGCGGCGGTGGCGGTACAGCTGCCGGTCGCCCCGGAGGCGGGCCAGTGATCCGGCTGCTCATCGCGGACGACCACCCGGTGGTGCGGGCCGGGCTGCGGGCGGTGCTGGAGTGCGAACCGGACTTCGCCATCGTGGCGGAGGCGGCCACCGCCGAGCGGGCCGTCGAGCTGGCCGCGGAGCCGGGCGTGGACGTGGTGCTGATGGACCTCCAGTTCGGGCCGGCGGCGGCGATGAACGGGGCGCAGGCCACCGCGGCGATCACCGCCCGGGCGGGCGCGCCGCGGGTGCTGGTGGTCACCACGTACGACAGCGACGCGGACACCCTGCCGGCCCTGGAGGCCGGCGCCACCGGCTACCTGCTGAAGGACGCGCCGCCGGAGGAGCTGGCCCAGGCCGTACGGGCCGCCGCGGCGGGCCGCAGCGCCCTGGCGCCCAGCGTGGCGGACCGGCTGCTGGAACGGATGCGGACACCGGCGGCGGCGCTCAGCGCCCGGGAGACGGAGGTGCTGGGACTGGTCGCGGACGGGCTGACCAACCAGCGGATCAGCCAGCGGCTGCACCTGAGCCAGGCCACGGTGAAGTCCCATCTGGTGCACATCTACGCCAAGTTGGGGGTGGACTCGCGCACGGCGGCGGTGCGCGAGGCGCGCGGGCGGGGGTTGATCCGCTGAGCGTAGGCTGGGGGCCGTCCGTACCCGCGGCAGTGTGAGGAGCGCCCGATGGCCGTCCGTCCCGACGAGCTCGCCGTACCCGTGATCGGCGCCCCGATGGCGGGCGGGCCCTCGACACCCGAGCTGGTGGCGGCGGTGAACCGGGCCGGCGGGCTGGGGTTCCTGGCCGCCGGGATGAAGACCGCCGCCGGGATGGCCGAGCAGATCGCCGCGGTGCGGGAGGCCTCCGACCGGCCGTTCGGGGTGAACCTGTTCGTGCCGGGCCCGCCCGCGGACCGGGCGGCCGTCGCCGCCTACCGGGAGCGGCTGCGGCCCGAGGCCGAGCGGTGGGACGTGACGCTGCCGGAGGAGGCCGGGCCGGACCGCGACGACTGGGACGCCAAGTTCGCCGCGCTGCTCGTGGACCCGGTGCCGGTGGTCTCGTACACCTTCGGGCTGCCGACGGCCGAGGAGGCGGCGGCGCTGCGGTCGGTCGGCACCACCCAGGTCGGCACCGTCACCACGCCCGAGGAGGCGCGGGCGGCGGAGGCGGTCGGGATGGACGTGCTGTGCGTGCAGGGCCCGGAGGCGGGCGGCCACCGCGGCACCCACCGGGCGGCGGACCGTCCGGGCGAGCTGCCGCTGCTCGAACTGCTGCCCGCCGTACGGGAGGTGACGGCGCTGCCGCTGGTCGCCGCGGGCGGGATCGGGGACGGCCCGGCCGTCGCCGCCGCGCTGCGGGCGGGGGCGGTGGCGGTGCAGCTGGGCACGGCGCTGCTGCGGTCGGACGAGTCCGGCGCCTCGGCGGCCCACCGGGCGGCGCTGGTCGAGCTCCCGGAGACGGCCGTCACCCGCGCCTTCACCGGCCGCCCGGCCCGCGGCCTGCGCAACGCCTTCATGGACCGCTACGGCCGCTACGCCCCGTCCGCCTACCCCGAGGTGAACCGCCTCACCACCCCCCTGCGCGCCGCCGCCGCCCGCCACGGTGACACCTCCGCCATGCACCTGTGGGCCGGCACGGCCCACCTGCTGGCCCGTACGGGCCCCGCGGAGCAGATCGTCGCGGAGCTCTGGCAGGCGGCGCGGGGGTAGCGCCCCCGGCGCGCGGGCTGACGGGTGTCGTCCCCGCAGGTGTGGAAGGACAAGGGAGAGCGAGTATGAAGGGCCGCAGTCGGACCGAGGTGTGGGCTGAGGCGCAGCGGATCAACCCACAGTCGGCCTCGCCGGAGGCGGAGGCCGACCGGGCCCGGATCCGTGAGGAGAGCCTGGCCCGGATCCGCGGCTACGAGCTGGCCGAGATGCGGAAGGCGGCCGGCCTCACCCAGAAGGAGGTGGCGGCGCTGATGGGCGTGAGCCAGGCGCGGGTGTCGCAGATCGAGCACGGGCAGGTGGACAGCCTGGAGAACCTGCGGGTGTACTCGGCGGCGATCGGCGGCGAGGTCGAGGTGACGGTACGGCGGGGGGAGCGGACGGTCAAGGTGGCCTGACCGTCCGCTCCCGGCGGTGGCCTCAGCCGAGCAGGCCGGCCATCCAGGACTCGACGGCGGCCGCCTCGCGGGGGAGGGCGCCGGACATCAGGTGGGCGCCGTCGGCGGTGATGACCAGGTCGTCCTCGATGCGGATGCCGAGGCCGCGGAGTTCGGCGGGGAGGGTCTCGTCGTCGGGCTGGAGGTAGAGGCCGGGTTCGACGGTGAGGACCATGCCCTCCTCCAGGGTGCCGTCGAGGTAGCGGTCGGCGCGGGACTTGGCGCAGTCGTGGTAGTCGAGGCCGAGCATGTGGCCGCTGCCGCAGAGGGTGTAGCGGCGGTACAGGCCGTTGTCCTCGGCGAGGGCCTCCTCGGCGGAGACGGGCAGCACGCCCCAGTCGGCGAGGCCCTCGGCGATGACCCGCATGGCGGCGCGGTGGAAGTCGCGGAACCGCGCGCCCGGGCGCAGGGTGGCGATGCCGGCGCTCTGGGCGGCGAGGACGAGGTCGTAGGCCTGGCGCTGGACGGGGGTGAAGGTGCCGCTGAGCGGCAGGGTGCGGGTGATGTCGGCGGCGTAGAGGGTGTCGGTCTCGACGCCGGCGTCCAGCAGCAGCAGGGCGTCGGGGTCGAGGGCGCCGTCGTTGCGGATCCAGTGCAGCACGCAGGCGTGGGCGCCGGAGGCGGCGATGGTGGTGTAGGAGGTGCCGTTGCCCTCGGCGCGGGCGCGCAGGTCGAAGACGCCCTCGATCCAGCGTTCGCCGCGGTGGTGGCGCAGCGCGGTGGGCAGGGCGCGGACGACGTCCTCGAAGCCGGTGGTGGTGTGGTCGACGGCGAGCTGGAGCTGGCCGACCTCCCATTCGTCCTTGACCAGGCGCAGTTCGGAGAGCACGGCGGCCAGTTCGCCGTCCCGGTGGTCGCCGTTCGGCCGCCCGGTGGCCTCGTCGACCAGCGGGTCGGTGCCGGCCAGGACCCGGGTGGGCGGCTGGGGGCCGGTGAGGAGCTTGCCGAGGTCGTCGAGGTGTTCGGTGCGGACCCCGGTGAGCCGGGCCGCCTCGGCGAGGTCGGGGCGGGAGCCGACCCAGAACTCGCCGTAGCGGCGGTCGCGGTAGAACTCGCCGCCGTCGCGCGGGGAGCGGGGGCGCAGGTACAGGACGGGCTCGTGGCCCTCGGGGCCGGCGGGTTCGAGGACGAGGACGTGGTCGGCCTGGTCCTCGCCGGTGAGGCCGGTGAGCCAGACGTACGCGCTGTGCGGGCGGAAGCGGTAGTCGAGGTCGTTGCAGCGGACCTTGAGCCGGCCGGCCGGGACGATCAGCCGCTCGCCGGGGAAGGCGGCGGAGAGCCGGGTGCGGCGGCCGGGGAAGTGGTCGTGGCCGGGGACGCGCCGGTCGGCGGGGAGCGGGGTGGCGGCCCAGCTGGTGGCCATGAACGAGGCGAGTGCGGGGGAGACCGGGAGGTCGTGGCTCCCGGTGTTGAGGCCGGTCGGGGGAAGGGTCACCGGTGAACTCCTTGGCGGGGCTGGGGAGATGCTGGCACGGACACAGCTCGGTAACGGCAGCCGTCACCTCTTGTGCAGTGCAATTTCACATTACTATGTTACGGGTCACACAGCGCAGCCGGCCAGGTCGGACGATCAGGCCCCCCACAGCGGAGTTGCACATGACCAGGCGCACCCACGCCGCCCTCGCGGCGGCCCTCGCGGCGACCCTCACCCTCGGCCTCGGGGCCTGCTCGAACGACAAGAGCGACAGCGGCTCCGACGCCGCGCCCGCCGACAGCAAGGGCCCGGGCGCGGCGTCCGGCTCGATCATCGGAGGCACTCCGGCCAAGGGCGGCACCCTCAACATCCTGACCAACCAGGACTTCGCCCACCTCGACCCGGCCCGCAACTGGGTCGTGCCGCACATGGACTTCGGCACCCGGCTCATCTACCGGACCCTGACCACCTTCAAGTCCGAGCCGGGCGCGGCCGGCAGCGAGATCGTCCCGGACCTCGCCACCGACCTGGGCAAGTCCTCCGAGGGCGGCAAGGTGTGGACCTTCACCCTCAAGGACGGCCTCAAGTACGAGGACGGCTCGCCGATCAAGTCCGCCGACATCAAGTACAACGTCGAGCGGTCGTTCTCCCCGGACCTCACCGGCGGCCCCGACTACGCGATCCAGTACCTGGCGGACGGCGAGAACTACAAGGGCCCGCTGAACGGCGAGCACCTGTCGAGCATCGAGACGCCGGACGACAAGACGATCGTCTTCCACCTGAAGCGCCCGGTCGCCGAGTTCTCCGACACCGTCACCCTGCCGACCTTCGCCCCGGTGCCGCAGTCCCAGGAGAAGGGCACCCAGTACGACGCCCGGCCGTTCTCCTCCGGCCCGTACAAGATCGAGACCTACGACCGCGGCAAGCAGCTGGTGCTGGTCCGCAACGACAACTGGGACCCGGCCACGGACACCGTCCGCAAGGCGTACCCGGACAAGGTCGTGGTCACCCAGGGCATCAAGGGCGGCCAGGCCGACGACCGGATCATCGCCAGTGACGGCGCCGACGCCAACGCCATCAACATGCCGTGGATGCAGCACGAGACCGTCGCCAAGGTGCTGCCCAAGGCGGACGTCAAGGCCCGCATGGTCGCCGAGCAGACCGGCTGTACCGACATGCTCTACCTGAACACCGCCAAGGCCCCCTTCGACGACCCGAAGGTGCGCGAGGCGATGATGTGGGCGGTCGACCGCGACGCCCAGGTGACCGCCTTCGGCGGCCCCGCGATGACCGACGCGGCGACCTCCTTCCTGCCGCCCTCGCTGACCGGCGGCGTCAAGTCCGACCCGCTGAAGATCCCGGTCAACGGCGACCAGGAGAAGGCCAAGAAGATGCTCCAGGAGGCGGGCAAGAGCGACCTCAAGGTCTCGCTCACCGTCTCGACCGGCGACAAGACCCGCGCCGAGGCGATCCAGCAGTCGCTGTCCAAGGCCGGCGTCCAGGTCACCGTGAACACCGTCGACGCGTCCGCCTTCGCCGACACCGTCGGCGACATCAAGAACGCCCCCGAGCTGACGCTCAACGGCTGGTGCCCCGACTACCCCTCCGGCGCGACGTTCCTGCCGTTCCTCTTCGACGGCCGCACCATCAAGGAGAAGGGCAACCAGGGCAACTACAGCCAGTTCAAGGACCAGGCCACGATGGACCGGATGGACCAGATCGCGGCCATGACGAACGTCGACGAGGCGAACAAGGCCTGGAAGCAGCTGGACGAGGACCTGATGAAGAAGGCCCCGGCCGTCCCGCTGCTCTGGCAGCGGCGCCCGCTGCTGGTCGGCACCAACGTGGCCGGCGCGTTCGGCAACTCGGGCTTCGCCGGCATGATCGACCTGGCCACGGTCGGCCTCAAGGACCCCGCCAAGGGCAAGTGAGGGACCGGCAGCCATGAGTACCACCACTGAGCCCGCCGCCGTGGCCGACGCCACGGCGGGGGGCGCCAAGAAGAGTGCCGGGCGCGGGCCCTGGCGGCTGGTCTGGGACCAGCTGTGGGCCAAGGGCTCGGCCCGGTTCGGGCTGATCACCGTCGGCGTGCTGGTCCTGGTCACCGCGCTGGCCGGGCCGCTCGGCTCGCTAGGCGGCTGGAGCCCCGAGGAGTTCGACAAGCGCTCGCTCGACCCGTACCTGGGCGGCCTGCCCAAGGGGGACTTCGGCGGCATCAGCGCCCGGCACTGGCTGGGCGTCGAACCGCTCACCGGCCGTGACCTGTTCGCCCGGGTGCTGCACGGCGGGCAGGTCTCCCTGCTGATCGCCTTCACCGCGACGGCCGTCGTCGTGCTCGTCGGCACCCTGGCCGGCATCGCGGCGGGCTACTTCGGCGGGCGCGTCGACACCCTGCTGTCCCGGCTGATGGACCTCACGATGTCCTTCCCCTCGCTGATCTTCATGATCGCGATGATGTCGGTGGCCAAGGACGTCAACCGGATCCTGCTGATCACCCTGGTGATCGGGCTGTTCACGTGGCCCGGCATCGCCCGGGTGGTGCGCGGGCAGACCCTCTCGCTCAAGCACCGCGAGTACGTCGAGGCCGCCAAGGTCGGCGGGGCGCGCTCCTGGCGCATCCTCACCCGGGAGATCCTGCCGAACGTCTCCGGCCCGATCATCGCCTACACCACCCTGCTCGTCCCCGGCATGATCGCCACCGAGGCCGCGCTCAGCTACCTCGGCGTGGGCGTCCGCCCGCCGACCGCGTCCTGGGGCCAGATGATCGCCGAGAGCATCGTGCACTACGAGACCGACCCGACCTACTTCCTGATCCCGACCGCCTTCCTGTTCGTCGCCGTGCTCGCGTTCACCCTGCTCGGGGACGCGCTGCGGGACATCCTCGACCCCCGGGGAGGCCGGTCGTGATCCTCTACCTCGGCCGCCGGCTGCTCGGCGTGGTGGGCATCCTGCTCGCCATCTGCGCCATCACCTTCACCATCTTCTACCTGCTGCCCAACGACCCGGCCGCGGCCGCCTGCGGCAAGACCTGCAGCCCCGAGCGGCTCGCCGACGTCAAGGCCGCGATGGGCCTGGACAAGCCGGTCTGGGACCAGTTCCTCGCCTACCTCGGCGGCATCTTCGCCGGCCGCGACTACGGCACCGGCCCCAGCGCCGTGCACTGCGGCTTCCCCTGCCTCGGCTACTCCTACGAGTACGGACTGCCGGTGTGGGACCTGCTCACCGACCGCCTGCCGGTCTCCGTCTCGCTGGCGCTCGGCGCGGCCGTGCTCTGGCTGGTCCTCGGCCTCGGCGCGGGCGTCACCTCGGCGCTGCGCAAGGGCCGGCCGGTCGACAAGGCGCTGATGGTGCTGTCCGTCGGCACCGCCTCGCTGCCGGTCTACTTCACCTCGATCATGCTGATCTGGGGCGTCGTCAGGACCGCGGGCCTGCTGCCCTACCCGGCGTACCACAAGTTCGCCGACGGCCCCTTCGAGTGGGCCTCCAACCTGCTGCTGCCGTGGATCGCGCTGGCCCTGCTGTACGCGGCGATGTACGCCCGGCAGAGCCGCAACTCGATGATCGAGACGATGGCCGAGCCGTACATCCGCACCGCCCGGGCCAAGGGCCTGCCGTCGCGGACGGTCACCGTCAAGCACGGGCTGCGCTCCGGGATGACGCCGATCCTGACCATCTTCGGGATGGACCTCGGCGGGCTGCTGGCCGGCGCCGTCATCACCGAGTCGATCTTCGGCCTGCCCGGTGTCGGCCGGCTGTTCTACGACGGCCTGGCCCGTTCCGACCAGCCCGTCATCCTCGGCGTCACCCTGCTCGCGGCGTTCTTCATCGTCGCGGCGAACCTGCTGGTCGACCTGCTGTACGCGTTCGTCGACCCGAGAGTGAGGTACTGATGGCCGAGCTGTTGGAGGTCGAGGACCTCAAGGTCTCCTTCGACACCCCGCGCGGCACCGTCCGGGCGGTGGACGGGATCTCCTTCACCGTCGAGGCCGGGCGCACCCTCGGGCTGGTCGGCGAGTCGGGCAGCGGGAAGTCCGTCACCTCGCTCGCCGTCATGGGCCTGCACCGCGGCGCCACCGTCACCGGCTCGATCCGGCTGAACGGCCAGGAGCTGGCCGGCCTGGGGGAGCGGGAGCTGGGCACCGTCCGGGGCCGCCGGATCGCGATGATCTTCCAGGACCCGCTGTCCAGCCTGCACCCCTTCTACACCGTCGGGGAGCAGATCGCCGAGCACTACCGGGTGCACTTCAAGGCGAACCGCAAGGCCGGCCGGGCCCGGGCGGTGGAGATGCTGGCCGAGGTCGGCATCCCGGAGCCGGCCCGCCGGGTCGACGAGTACCCGCACCAGTTCTCCGGCGGCATGCGCCAGCGCGTCATGATCGCCATGGCGCTCGCCTGCGAGCCCGACCTGCTGATCGCCGACGAGCCCACCACGGCGCTCGACGTCACCGTCCAGGCCCAGATCCTCGACCTGATCGCCCGGATCCAGCAGGAGCGCGGCCTCGGCGTCGTGATGATCACCCACGACCTCGGCGTGGTCGCCCGGGTCGCCCACGAGGTACTGGTCATGTACGGCGGCCGGGCCGCCGAACAGGCCCCGGTGGACCGGCTGTTCCGGCAGCCCGCGCACCCGTACACCCGCGGCCTGCTGGACTCCCTGCCGCGCCTGGACGACACCGACGACGCCCCGCTGCGGGCCATCCCCGGCAGCCCGCCGTCGCTGATCGCCCCCGCCCCGGGCTGCTCCTTCGCCCCGCGCTGCGCCCGCACCACCGCGGCGTCCGCCGAGGAGCGCGCCCGCTGCCTGGCCGAGCGCCCCCCGCTCGACCTGCTCGCCCCCGGCCACCAGGCCGCCTGCCACCTGCCGCTGGTGCCGGAAGGGGTGCTCCGATGACCGAACCCTTGCTCTCCGTACGGGACCTGGTGAAGACCTTCCCCGGCCGGCGCGGCCGCACCGGGCGCCCCGGCGCGCCGATCCGGGCCGTCGACGGCGTGAGCTTCGACGTCGGCGCGGGCGAGACGCTCGGCCTGGTCGGCGAGTCCGGCTGCGGCAAGTCCACCACCGGGCGGATGATCGTCCGGCTGCTCGACCCGACCTCGGGCACCGTCACCTTCGACGGCACCGAGATCGGCGGGCTCTCCCAGGCCCGGCTGCGCCCGCACCGGCGCGACCTCCAGATGGTCTTCCAGGACCCGTACTCCTCGCTCAACCCCCGGCAGACGGTGGCCCGGATCATCTCCGAGCCGCTGCTCGTCCAGGGCGAGAGCGCGGCGGCCGCGCGCAAGCGGGCGGCCGAGCTGATGGAGCTGGTCGGGCTGATCCCCGAGCACCTCGACCGCTACCCGCACGAGTTCTCCGGCGGCCAGGCCCAGCGCATCGGCATCGCCCGCTCGCTGGCCACCTCGCCGCGGCTGGTGATCGCCGACGAACCGGTCTCCGCGCTGGACGTCTCGATCCAGGCCCAGGTGGTCAACCTGATGGAGCGGCTCCAGCAGGAGCTGGGGCTGGCGTACGTGTTCATCGCGCACGACCTCTCGGTGGTCAAGCGGGTCTGCGACCGGGTCGCGGTGATGTACCTGGGCCGGATCGTGGAGATCGGCGACAAGGCCGAGGTGTACGGCAACCCCGCGCACCCGTACACCAAGGCGCTGCTGTCCGCCGTCCCGCTGCCCGACCCGGAGGCGGAGCGCGAACGGGAGCGGATCGTGCTGCTCGGCGACCCGCCGAGCCCGGCCGACCCGCCGCCCGGCTGCACCTTCCACCCGCGCTGCCCCAAGGCCCAGGACCTGTGCCGGACGGAACGGCCGCTGCTGAGGATCGCCGGACCCGGCGAGCGCCAGGCGGCCTGCCACTTCCCGGAGGCCTGAGCCACCCGAGCCCCCGGTCGGACGCGGCGGGGAACCCTGCGAGGGCCGCGTCCGACCGGGTCCCACCCCTTCCGGTTCTCCGGGAGGGGTTCCGGTCGTTCCGCGACGGGGGCGGGCCGCGGGCCGCTCACTCCTCGGCGGGCAGCAGGCCCTCCTCCGGCAGCAGCCGGCGCGGGCCCGGCCCCTCGGCGGCCAGCTCGTCCCCCGGGTTCAGCACCCGGCAGCGGCGCAGCGACACGCAGCCGCACCCGATGCAGCCGGTCAGCTCCTCCTCCAGCCGCTCCAGCTCGGCCCGGCGGGCGCGCAGCTGGTCGGCCCAGCGGCGGGAGATCCGCTCCCAGTCGTGCTTGCCGGGCATCCGGTCCTCGGGCAGGCCGGTGAAGACCTCGGCGACCTCGGAGAGCGGGATGCCGAGCCGCTTGGCGACCAGGATGAGCGAGATCCGGCGCAGCACGTGCCGGCGGTAGCGCCGCTGGTTGCCCGTCGTGCGCTCGGAGGAGATCAGCCCCTGGTCCTCGTAGAAGCGCACCGCGGAGGTGGCGATCCCGGCCCGCCGGGCCACCTCGCCGACGCTCAGCAGATCGACCGGCGCGGTGGTCATGGCGGCTCCTCGACTGTCCTTGACTTCAAGTTCTCTTGAAGTCCTAGCGTACCGGACGTGACCGAATCAACTGCCGTAGAGAACGCCACCACCGCCTCCGGACCGGATAGTTACCCGTCGGATTCGCCGCCCGCGGGGGCCTCCGGCGGGTGGCGTGAACTCTTCTCCCGTCGGTACGCCGCAGCGGCCTCGATCCTGGCCGGCGGCGTCGCGCTGTACGCGATGAACCTCTACTTCACCGCCGCCCTGATGCCCTCGATCGTGGCCGACATCGGCGGCGAGCGGTACTACGCCTGGGTGGCCACCGGCTTCCTGATGGCCGCCGTCATCGCCTCGATGCTGGTCAGCAGACTGCTGGACCGGCTCGGCGCCGCCGGGGCCTACGTGCTGGGCTTCCTGGTCTTCGGCGCCGGCGCCGTGGTCAACGCGCTCAGCCCGTCGATGGCGGCGTTGATCCTCGGCCGGGTGGTGCAGGGCCTCGGCGGCGGGCTGGTCGCCGGGCTCGGCTACGCCGTGATCCGCAGCGCCCTGCCGGAGCGGCTGTGGACCCGGGCGGCCGGGCTGGTCTCCGCGATGTGGGGTGTCGGCACCCTGGTCGGACCCTCACTGGGCGGACTGTTCGCCCAGCTCGGCGTCTGGCGCGGGGCGTACGTCCTGCTGCTGGCGGCCGCGCTGGTGCTGGCCGTGCTGGCCCGCCGGGTGCTGCCCGGGCGCTCCGGCGCGGGGCACGGCGGCGGCCGGGTGCCGCTGCCCTCGCTGCTGCTGCTCACCCTGGCGGCGGCCGCCTTCAGCGTCAGCTCGACCGTGCCGGGCGGCTGGCCGACGGCGCTGTGCCTGCTCGCCGGAGTGGCGCTGCTGGTGGGCTTCACGGCGGTCGAGCGGCGCGGCGCGGTGACGGTGCTGCCGCGGCAGACCTACCGGGCCGGCAACCCGCTGAAGTGGCTCTACCTGACCGTCGCCGTGCTCTGCGCGGGCGTGGTGACGGAGAACTTCATCCCGCTGTTCGGCCAGCAGCTGGGCGGGCTCTCCCCGCTGGTGGCCGGGTTCCTCGGCGCCACCACCTCGGCCGGCTGGACCGCCGCCCAGCTGTTCAGCGTCGGCATCGAGTCGGTCCGCGGCCGGGCCCTGGCGATCCGCACGGCTCCGCTGGTGCTGGTCGGCGGCCTGCTGGTCTACGGGCTGACGCAGACCGGGCACGCGTCCGGGCCGCGGGTGCTGCTCTGGGCCGTGGCGCTGTTCGGCGCCGGCACCGGGATCGGGCTGGCCTTCCCGCACCTGAGCGTGGCCGCGATGCGCAGCAGCACCGACCCGGTGGAGGGCGGCAAGGCGGCCGCGGCGATCAACACCACCCAGCTGATCGCCTTCTCGGTGACCTCGGCGCTGGCCGGGACGCTGGTCAACCTGGGCGGCGACACCCCGGTCGACTCGGCCCGCTACATGACCTTCGGGATCGCCGCGATCACCGTCCTCGGGCTGGCGACCGCCGCGCGCACCGCCCGCGGCCTCGGGCGCCGACCCCGGGGCGCCTGATCCCCGGGAGCAGGTCCCGGGCGCACGAGCAGGCCCCGGATCCCTTTTCGTCGGGGGGATCCGGGGCCTTTCCCGGTGCTCCGGGGGCCTACAGGGTGCTCCGGGGCCTTTCGGGTGCTCCGAGGGTCAGGACGCCGGGCCCACCCGGACGGTGGTGATCTTCCCGCCCTGGGACTCCCGGACGACCTCGATCTTGGTGTTGGTGTCCGGCACCTTCACCGTCAGCTGCGGCGTGGCCGGGTCCCCGTACACCCCGGTGCGGTCGTTGAACACCGGGACGGCTGGCTTGGCCGGGACGCGCACCGGGACGCCGCCCTTGTGCAGGGTGAACGGCGTGGTCGGCTTGAGCGAGAACGTCGCGTCGTAGGTCTGCGCCCGTCCGTTGACCAGCGTGCCGTCGGCGAAGCGGACCGGCGCCGGGCGGGCGTCGATCGGCAGGATCAGCCCGCCGCCGGGGTGGTCCTTGGTGTTGTTGTCACCGTACGAGGTGTCCCACAGCCAGATCAGGACGCCCTCCTGGTACGGGTAGTTGTCCACCACGTTGGCCTTGCCCGCGACGCCGCTGTAGCCGAAGTTGTACGGGCCGGTCTTCAGGAACGCCCCGTAGCCGGTGTAGCGGCGGTTCTCGGCGAGGTACGCGCGCGGATGCTGCTTGACGGCGGTGCGGCCGGTGATGACGGTGAAGCCGCCGGCCGTCCAGCCGTCCGCGTCGTTCTCGGCGCCGTCGGCGAACAGCACGGTGTCGCCCGCGGTGGCCTTGACGGCGTCCACCAGCACGCCCCGGCCGTGGGTGTTGCCGTCCGAGGTGACGTGGAAGCGCAGCCGGACCTGCCGGCCGAGGTAGCCGTCCAGCGGGATGTGCAGCTGTCGGTAGCTTCCGGAACTGCCGCTCAGCCCAGGGGTGTTGGCGTTGGTGTTGCCGATCGGGGCGCCGTCCACGGTGCCGCCGAGGGCGGTCCAGGTCTTGCCCTGGTCGGTGGAGGCCTCGACGGTCAGGAAGTCGTAGTCCTGCTCGGTGTCGTACCAGACCGCCGCGTCCAGGGCGGTCGGGCCGGCGGCGGTGCGCAGGTCGACGTCCCGGGCCAGGGAGTTGTCGAGGTTGTCGCCGGTGTCGCTCCACCACTGCTTGCCGCCCTCGTACGGGTCGGCGAGGTCGGTGCGGGTGGTGCCGTCGGGCAGGTGGACCAGGACGGCCTGGGCCTGGTCGGTGTTGTAGCTGCTCACGCCGAGGGCGTGGGTGGAGCGGGTGGCGGCCTGCGCCTCGTCGTAGTCGAGCCAGCCGAACTGCAGCTTGCTCCAGGCGTCGAGGTCGCCGGGGTAGCCGCCGGTGGTGTTGGCGCCCTTGCCCAGGTAGGAGCCGGAGGACATCAGCGACCAGAAGTTGACGCTGTTGTCACCGCCGTTGGTGGGGTACAGGTCGGGCAGGCCGAGGTTGTGGCCGTACTCGTGGGCGAACAGGCCGACGCCGCTGTTCTCGCCCGCCTGGACGTAGTCGTAGACGTACAGGCCGGTGTCGCCGACGGGGGCGCCGCCGATCCGGTTGCCCTCCGGCCCGGTCTGCCCGGTGGCGTCCGGGAAGGTCCAACTGCGGTGCGCCCACAGCGCGTCGGCGCCCTGGGCGCCGCCGCCCCAGGTCTCGTCCACGCCCGCGTGCACCACGATGACGTTGTCCAGGTAGCCGTCCGGCTGGGCGAACTCCCCGTCCTTGTCGTGGTCGTAGCGGTCGTAGACGTCGTACTGGGCGAGCTGCGCCTTGATGTCGGCGGCGGAGCGGCCCTTGGCGATCTCGCCGTCGTACCAGGCCTTGACGGCGTCCCGGATGAACTCCTGGCCCTGGGTCCAGGCGCCGGAGCCCTGCGGGCCCTTGTTGCTGCCGTACCGGGCCTCGTTGTACGGGACGGTGACCCAGTCGCTGACGGTGCCCTCGACGTCGTACCGGCCGGAGGACTGGGTGCGGTAGTAGTTGCGCATCGACACCGCGCCGGGCGCGTCGTCGAAGAACATCTTCTGGTAGTACTCGCGGTTGAAGTCCGGCGACCACAGGGTGTGGTTGTCGTCCTTGCCCGGCTTGGGAATCAGGTTGTGGGCCGGACCGGGGGTGCCGCCGTAGCGCGGCTGGCCGTTCCACTGGGTGGTGCTGTCCACCTCGTCGCCGAACTGGGCGAGGATCACGAAGACCTTGTCCGTGCGCTGGTGCGCGAGCTGGACGTAGTCGTTGCCGATCTTCACCTTCGCCGGGGCGCGCTTGCCGGCGGTCTTGGCGACGGCGCCCTTGTTGAGCTGCTCCAGGGCCTTGCCGCGCAGTGCCTGGCGCTCGCGCTCCTGCGGGGCCAGGGGCGCGGGCGGCGCCTCGGCGCCCTGGTCGGCGTCGGCCGCGGCGGCGGCGAGGGCGAGGGGGGTGGGTGGTGCGGCCTGGGCGGGGGTGCCCAGCAGGGTGGCCGCTATCGCGCCGGTGGTGAGCGCTGCGGCGAGGGCCGCGGACAGTCTGCGCAACTGACCGGTCCTTTCCGGGGGATGGGGGTCCTTCAGGTCATCAGTCGGTGAAGCGCAGGTAATATTTCACATGTGACGGGTCACGTGGAAGAGGTGTGGAGCAAGCGGAAGGGGCGCCGCACCCCGTAGGTGCGACGCCCCTCGACCGCTCCGCCCGCGGACGGGCCCGGGCGGGGCGACGGGTCACCCCAGGGAGGCCCGCAGGAAGGCGAGTTCGGCCTGGGCCAGCCGCTCCAGCAGCCCGCCCGGCGTCATGTGGGTGGCACCGGGAACCGGCAGCACGCTGTGCGGGCGGCCGGCCCTGGTGAGCGCCTGGGACAGCAGCAGGGTGTGCGAGGGGTGGACGTTGTCGTCGGCCAGCCCGTGGATCAGCAGCAGCGGCCTGCTCAGGCCCGGCGCGTCGGTGAGCAGGCAGTCGTCGGCATAACCCTCCGGGTTGTCCTGCGGCAGGCCCAGGTAGCGCTCGGTGTAGGCGGTGTCGTAGAGCCGGAAGTCGGTGGGCGGGGCGCCCGCGCAGGCGGCGTGGAAGACGTCCGGGCGGCGCAGCACGGCGAGCGCCGCGAAGTAGCCGCCGTACGACCAGCCGCGCACGCCGACCCGGCCGAGGTCGAGGTCCGGGTGCCGCTCGGCGAGCGCGTGCAGGGCGTCGACCTGGTCGTCCAGCGCCACCTGGGACATCCGGCGGAAGATGGTGCGGGTGAAGTCCGGGGAGACGAACGGGGTGCCGCCGTTGTCGACGGTGACCACCGCGAAGCCCTGGTCGGCCCACCACTGCTTGAGCTGCCAGCGGCGCGGCTCGGCGGCCACCGCCTGGTAGCCGGGCCCGCCGTAGACGTCCAGCAGGACGGGCAGCCGGGTGCCGGGGACGTGGCCGCGCGGGTACACCACGGCGCTGGGCAGCTCGCGGTCGGTGACCCGGGCGAGCTGCGGCTCCACCCGGTGGGGCAGTGCGGCGCTGAGATCGGTGAGCACCAGCTCGTGGCCGTCGCGGCTGACGACCCGCCGCACGCCCGAGGCGGTGGCCGAGGTGAGCAGCAGGGTGTCGGCGGCGGCGAGCGCGGAGTGCAGGCCGGGGCCGGAGGTGAGCGGTTCGGGAGCGCCGCCGTCCGGGTCGACCAGGTGGACGTACTGGTGGAACGGGTCGCCCTCGCCGGTCTCGCAGAGCAGTCGGCCGTGCAGCCGGCCGACCACCCGGCGGATCTGCAGGCCGGCGGTGTCCAGCGGCTTGCCGTCCAGCGCGAGGCCGCGGGCCTGCGGGGTGTCGTGGACGGTGAGCAGCCGGCCGTCGGCCAGCCGGGCGGGGGTGCCGGGCAGGTCGTCCACCCAGAACTCGTCGGTGGTGCGGGAGAGTTCCTCGGTCGCGCCGGTGGCCGGGTCGGCGCTCAGCAGCAGCACGTTCTGCTGCAGCCGGTCGGCGACGGTGATCAGCAGCTCCTCGGCCGAGGCCCAGGAGGCGGCGCAGACGTACGGGAACTCCTCGGCGTCCCAGCGCAGTCGGACCCTGTCGCCGTCGAGGCCGAGCACCCAGAGCTGGACGTCCGCGTTGGGGCCGCCGGCCTGCGGGTAGGCGAAGTCCTCGGGGGCCTCGTCGGGGTGGGCCGGGTCGGCGAAGTACCTTCGGGGGACGGCGGATTCGTCCACCCGGGCGGCCAGCAGCGCGCCGCCGTCCGGGCGCCACCAGTGGCCCCGGTGGCGGCCGAGCTCCTCGGCGGCGGCGAACTCGGCGACGCCCCAGCGGGCGCCGTCGGCGGGGGAGAGCGGTTCGGGGGCGGGGGTGACGTACAGGGCGTCCCCGGCGACGTAGGCGACGCGCTGCCCGGTGGCGTCCGGCCGGGGGTCGAAGGCGGGCCCGGCGACCGGGAGTTCGTCGCTGGTGCCGGTGGCGGTGTCGGTGCGGAACAGTCGGCCGTCCAGGGTGAAGACGGCGACGGCGAGGTCGGCGGTGGCGGCGTAGGTGCCGATCCCGGCGGCGACCAGCCGGGTGCGCTCGCGCAGCCGGCGCTCGACGACGGGCAGTTCGTCGCGCTCGCCGGTGCGGCCGGGCAGCAGTGCGGCCGGGTCGGCGACCAGCCGTTCCTCGCCGGTGGCGGTGTCGAGCAGGTGGAGGCGGTCGACCGGATCCTCCGGACCGGTGGAGCGGAGCAGCAGCATCCGGGTACCGTCCTGGGCAAGGGTGTACGCGCGCGGCGCGCCGAAGGCGAACCGGCCGGTACGGGCGCTGAGGTCGAGGAAGGCGTCGGTGATGGTCACGGGCCGATGGTGGTCGCGAGGCGCGCGCTACGACCAGTAGTCTGTCATGTGAAATGTCACACACCAGTGTGGGGTGTGGCGATCAGTGGACGTCAGTCAGCGGATGTCAGTCAGCGGAGGAAACCGTGCTCGAAGACCTGCGGCCCACCGACCCCCCGGTCCCGCTGCCCGCCGCCGACGGGCTGTTCAGCGTGTCGCCCGGCGTGGCGCACCTGAACCACGGCTCGTTCGGCGCCGTCCCCGTCCCGGTGCAGCGCGCCCAGGAGCGGCTGCGCACCGAGCACGAGCAGGACCCGGACGGCTTCTTCGCCGACCTCCCGGCCCGGATCGCCGCCGCCCGGGTCCGGATCGCCGCCGAACTCGACACCGACCCGGACCGGCTCGCACTGGTCTCCAACGTCACCGAGGCGGTCGCGATCGCCCTGGACAGCATCCCCTTCGCGCCCGGCGACCGGATCCTGGTCACCGACCACGGCTACGGCGCCGTCACCCGGGCCGCGGCCCGCAAGGCCGCCGAGACCGGCGCCGAGGTCGTGGTGGCCCCCGTGCCGCTGGACGCCCCCGACGAACGGGCCGTCCGCGAGGCAGTGCTCGCCGCCGTGGACGACCGCACCACCGTGGCCGTGCTCGACCAGGTCACCTCGCCCACCGCCCGCCTGGTGGCCGGCCCGGCCCTGCTCGCCGACCTCCGCGCCCGCGGCGTGACCACCGTCGTGGACGGCGCCCACGCGCCCGGCATGCTGCCCGCCCCGATCGACCCCGGCGCCGACTTCTGGTTCGGCAACCTGCACAAGTGGGCCTTCGCCCCGCGCGCCACCGGAGTGCTCGCCGTCCGCCCCGAGTGGACCGGCCGGGTGCGCCCGCTGGCGCTGTCCTGGGAGCACGACAAGGGCTTCCCCGGCAACGTCGAATGGCGCGGCACCTGCGACTACACGCCCTGGCTCGCCGCCCCGGCCGGCTTCGAACTGCTGCGCGACCTCGGCCACCCCGCCGTGGCCGCCCACAACACCGCCCTCGCCCGGTACGGCCGCCGGGTGCTGGCCGAGCGCACCGGCCTGCCGCCGCTGCCCTCGACCCCCGGGGTGTGGATGAGCACCGTCCGGCTGCCGGCCGGGCACGGCGAGACCGAACCGCAGGTGAAGGCGCTGATGGCCGAGGTGTGGCACCGCTTCGGCACCCGGATCGCCGTCCGGCCCTGGGAGGGCGGCGGGGTGCTGCGGGTCAGCGCCCAGCTGTACAACCGGCCGCAGGAGTACGAGCGGCTGGCGGACGGTCTGGCGGAGCTGCTGAAGGGGTAGGGCGCGTCCGGGCCGTGCCGTGCCGTGCCGGGTCAGGCCGGTCCGGGTCGGTCTGGGTCGGTCCGGGTCGGTCCGGCCGGTGGCGGGGCGCAGGCCGGTCGCGGGGTGCCGGGCCGCCGGGCCGAGCGCGGACCGCCCGGCCCCGTCACGTGCGGTCGCGCTCCCGTCGCACACCGCCCGCGCACCGGTCGCACACCGTCGCACGGAAAAACGGTGCTATCGATGTCAGCCCACCCGGGTAACCTCTGGCTGAGATGCGAGATCACACCAACCACACCCGGACGGCGATGAACACCCCCGATCCAGAGCCCCAGGACGACCAGGAGCTCAGCCCCGCCGAGGCGTACGCGGCCAGCCGTCGCCGGGCCAAGGAGCAGGCCACCGCCCTGTACGGCTTCCAGCAGCTGTACGACTTCCCGCTGGACGACTTCCAGCTGGAGGCCTGCGAGACGCTGGAATCCGGATCCGGGGTCCTCGTCGCCGCCCCCACCGGCTCCGGGAAGACCATCGTCGGCGAGTTCGCCGTGCACCTGGCCCTCGCCGCGGGCCGCAAGTGCTTCTACACCACGCCGATCAAGGCGCTCTCCAACCAGAAGTACGGGGACCTGGTCAAGCGCTACGGTGCCGCCAAGGTCGGCCTGCTCACCGGGGACAACACCGTCAACGGCGACGCGCCCGTGGTGGTCATGACCACCGAGGTGCTGCGCAACATGCTGTACGCGGGCTCCAGCACCCTCGACGGCCTCGGCTACGTCGTGATGGACGAGGTGCACTACCTCGCCGACCGCCTCCGCGGCGCCGTCTGGGAGGAGGTCATCATCCACCTCCCCGAGTCGGTCACCCTCGTCTCGCTCTCCGCGACCGTCTCCAACGCCGAGGAGTTCGGCGACTGGCTGGACACCGTCCGCGGCGGCACCAAGGTGATCGTCTCCGAGACCCGCCCCGTGCCGCTGTGGCAGCACGTCATGGCCGGCAACCGGATGTACGACCTGTTCGCGAACCCCGACCGCGACGGCCGCCCCAAGAACAGCCTGAAGAACCCCGGCAAGGCCGTCAACCCCGAACTGGTCCGGCTCGCCCGCTCCGAACTCGACCGCAACCCGCGCGACCGCTTCGGCCGCGGCCGGGGCCGCTCGATGCCCAACGGCCGCCCCGGCCGGGTCTGGACACCGGGCCGGGTGGACGTCATCGACCGGCTCGACGCCGAGGGCCTGCTGCCCGCGATCACCTTCATCTTCAGCCGGGCCGGCTGCGAGGCCGCCGTCCAGCAGTGCCTCAGCTCCGGCTTGCGGCTCAACAAGGACTCCGACCGCGCCCAGGTCCGGGCGATCGTCGAGGAGCGCTGCGCCGACATCCCCGACGAGGACCTGCACGTCCTCGGCTACTTCGAGTGGCTGGACGGGCTCGAACGCGGCATCGCCGCCCACCACGCCGGGATGCTGCCCCGGTTCAAGGAAGTGGTCGAGGAGCTCTTCGTGAAGGGCCTGGTCAAGGCCGTCTTCGCGACCGAGACCCTGGCGCTCGGCATCAACATGCCCGCCCGCTCGGTGGTCATGGAGAAGCTCGTCAAGTGGAACGGCGAGACCCACGCCGACATCACCCCCGGCGAGTACACCCAGCTCACCGGCCGGGCCGGCCGCCGGGGCATCGACGTCGAGGGCCACGCCGTGGTGCTCTGGCAGCGCGGCCTCGACCCGGAGGCGCTGGCCGGCCTGGCCGGCACCCGCACCTATCCGCTGAAGTCCTCGTTCCGGCCCTCGTACAACATGGCCGTCAACCTCGTCTCCCAGTTCGGCCGGCACCGCTCGCGCGAACTGCTGGAGACCTCCTTCGCCCAGTTCCAGGCGGACCGCTCGGTGGTCGGCATCGCCCGCCAGGTGCAGCGCAACGAGGAGGGGCTGGAGGGCTACCGCGAGTCGATGACCTGCCACCTCGGGGACTTCGACGAGTACATGGAGCTGCGCCGCCGGCTCAAGGACCGCGAGAACGAACTCGCCCGCGAGGGCAGCAGCCAGCGCCGCGCGGCCGCCGTCGAGTCCGTCGAGCAGCTCAAGCCGGGCGACGTCATCCACGTGCCCACCGGCAAGTTCGCCGGCCTCGCCCTGGTCCTCGACCCGGGCCTGCCGCCGGTCAACCGCTCCGGCCGGGGCGGCCCGCGCCACCCCGACTTCCAGGACGGCCCGCGCCCGGTGGTGCTCACCGCCGAGCGGCAGGTCAAGCGGCTCGCCATGATCGACTTCCCGCACCCGGTCGTCGCCATCGAACGCGTCCGCATCCCCAAGTCCTTCAACCCGCGCAGCCCGCAGTCCCGTCGCGACCTCGCCTCCGCCCTGCGCACCAAGGCCGGCCACCTGGAACCCGAACGGTTCCGCCGCGGCCGGGCCGCCGCCGCCGACGACCCGGAGATCACCCGGCTGCGCGCCGAACTGCGCCAGCACCCCTGCCACGGCTGCTCCGACCGCGAGGACCACGCCCGCTGGGCCGAGCGCTACCACCGGCTGCACCGCGACACCGAGCTGCTGGAACGCCGGATGCGCTCCCGCACCCACACCATCGCCCGCACCTTCGACCGGGTCTGCGGGCTGCTCACCGACCTCGGCTACCTCAGCGGGGACACCGTCACCGACGACGGCAAGCGGCTCGGCCGGCTCTACGGCGAACTCGACCTGCTCGCCTCCGAGTGCATCCGCGAAGGCGTCTGGAGCGGCCTGGCCGCCGCCGAACTCGCCGCCTGCGCCTCGGCGCTGGTGTACGAGGCCCGCCAGTCCGACGACGCCGGAGCCCCCCGCGTGCCGGAAGGCGCGGCCAAGGAGGCGCTCGGCAAGATGGTCCGGATCTGGGGCCACCTCGACGCCCTGGAGGAGCAGCACCGGATCAACACCGCGGAAGGCGTCGGCCAGCGCGAACCCGACCTGGGCTTCGCCTGGATCGCCTACCGCTGGGCGCTCGGCCACAACCTCGACCAGGTCCTGCGCGACGCCGACATGCCGGCCGGCGACTTCGTCCGCTGGACGAAGCAGCTGATCGATGTCCTCGGCCAGATCCAGGACGCCGCCGGCGAGGACGCCGAACTCCGCAAGACCGCCCGCAAGGCCATCGACGGCCTCCGCCGCGGCATCATCGCCTACTCCTCCGTCGGCTGACCGCTCACCCCCCCCGGAGGGGCCCGCCCGCTCCCCGAGCGCGGCGGGCCCCTCCGCTTTTCCACGGACGAAGGGAACGAAAAGCCGCTGCCCCACGGCCCCGGCGGCTCCCCAAGGATCATTTGGTGGGATGCCGCCAGGCCTACGGCCTTGGCGGCATCCCAC
>NZ_JBEZUT010000081.1:0-28251 GCF_040636595.1 Kitasatospora sp. NPDC036755 | reverse complement strand
GAGACTGCTGCTGTGGTCAGTTGGTGGTGTCAAGTCGTGGATCTGGCTCAGGGAGGCTTACGTGTGCATGCTTGGGGATCCCGGTCGGCCGCAGACCCACCGCCAGCGTCACGCTCGGTGACAGCTACATCTCCGGCGAGGCCGGCCGCTGGAAGGGCAACGCGGCCGGCACCAGCGGCGGCCGCAACGGCACCGACCGGGCCTGGACCGGCAGTTCGTACGACCCCTCGCGGATCTACGGCGCCACCGCCGCGAGCGGGTGTGACCGCTCGGACGTGGCCGAGGTGCTCAGCGCCTCGACCGGGGCCCAGAACGAGATCGACCTGGCCTGCTCCGGAGCCGTCACCGCGAACGTCTTCCGCGCCGCCAACGGAGGCCAGTCGCTCAAGGGCGAGGCTCCGCAGGCCGACCGACTCGCCACCGTGGCACGGCAGAACAGCGTCCAGCTGATCACCCTGTCGATCGGCGGCAACGACCTGGGCTTCTCGGACGTCATCTCCACCTGCGTGAAGGACTACCTGATCTGGTACTCCTACTGCCACGGCTCCGCGCAGTCCCAGATCGACGGCCGGATGCCCACCGCGATGGCCGGGGTCGGCAAGGCGATCGACGAGATCCGCGCCGTGATGGCCGACGCCGGCTACGCCCGGTCGGACTACCGCCTGGTGCTGCAGTCCTACCCGTCGCCGATCCCGCGCGCCGCCGAGATGCGGTACCCGGAGAGCGGCTGGAGCCGCTCCGACACCGGCGGCTGCCCGTTCTGGGACGGGGACGCGGACTGGGCCCGCGACTCGATGGTGCCGCAGATCTCCCAGGCGCTGGCGGGCGTCGCCGCCGCCAAGGGGGCGCAGTTCCTGGACCTGTCGGACATGCTGCAGGGCCGTGAGGTCTGCTCGACGGCCACCGGCCAGCCGACCGCGGGCTCCGGCCCGTCCGCGACCACCAGCGAGTGGGCGCGCTTCCTGGACGGCGGGCTCAACTCCACGCAGGGCGTGCTGCAGGAGTCGATGCACCCCAACTACTACGGCCAGCAGGCGGTCGGGCGCTGCCTGACGCTGTTGTGGGCGCGGCCGAGCGGTGACTACTCCTGCCGCAACACGGCCGGGCAGGACGCGAGCGGGATGTACCTGACCGCGCGGTGACCGCACGGTCCGGCGCCCCCGGGCGGCCACGGCCGCGGGGGCGCCGTGCCGTCGTGCTCAGCCCTTGGCGAGCAGGGACTGGGCGTGCGCGCGGACCTGATCCTTCGTCAGATAGGCGTCGGTGTACTCGAAGTCGCGCAACCGGGCGGGCTGGCGGGCGAGGAAGCCGATGCGGACGAACTCGTCGCCGGCGGTCGCGTTGAGCAGCCAGTTGGCGCCCACCCGGAACTTGGCCACGTTGGTGCGCATCGCCATCAGGTGGTAGCCGCGGGCCACCAGCTGGGCGGGCACCCCGCGCAGCTCCACGCCGAGCGGCTTGGAGACCGCGTCCTTGCCGCCGAGGTCGACCACCAGGCCCAAGTCCTTGTGGTAGTAAGGCTCCAGGGGCTGGTTGCGGAGCGAGGCGATGACGTTGTTCGCGACCGCGCGGCCCTGGCGGGCGGAGTGCTGGGCGGTCGGCGGGCAGACCGCGCCGTCGCCCTTGGCGAGGTCGGGGACGGCCGCGGCGTCGCCGATCGCGAACACGCCCTCGAACTGGGGCACCCGCATCTCCGCCGTCACGGCGAGCCGGCCGCGGACCGTCTCGGTGTCCAGGGTGGCGATCAGCGGGCTCGCGGCCACCCCGGCGGTCCAGATCAGGGTGCGGCAGGGGAGCACCCGGCCGTCGGTGAACTTGACGGTCTCGGCGCCGACTTCGGCCACCGAGACGCCCAGCGAGACCTCGATCCCGCGCTCCCGCAGCACCTCCAGGGCGGCCTCGCCGAGCGGGTCGCCGAGCTCCGGCATCAGCTTCGGGGCGATGTCGATCAGGTGCCACTTGATCTGCCGGACGTCCAGGCGCGGGTAGCGGTGGGCGGCGGCGGTGGTCAGTCGCTGGAGGCAGGCGGCCGTCTCGGTGCCCGCGTAGCCGCCGCCGACCACCACGAACTGGAGCCGGGACTCGCGCTCCTTCTGGTCCAGGGTGGCGGAGGCGAGATCGAGTTGGGCGATCACGTGGTCACGGACGTAGGCGGCCTCGGCGAGCGTCTTCATGCCGCGGGCGTAGTCGGTGAGTCCGGGGATGTCGAAGGTGCGGGTGACGCTGCCGGGGGCGAGCACCAGGACGTCGTACTTCTGCGCCACCACCTCGTCGGTGATCTTGCGCACGACGCACACCTTGGAGCCCGGGTCCACGCCGATGGCGCCGCCGGGGACGATGTGGGTGCGGCGCAGCGACCGGCGCAGGGAGACGGCCACGGACTGCGGGGTGAGGACGCCGGCGGCGACGTGCGGGAGGAGGGGGAGGTAGAGCTGGTAGCTGAACGGCGTGACCAGCGAGATCTCGGCCTCCGACGGTGACAGCTTGCGTTCGAGGCGGCGGGCGCACTCCAGGCCCGCGAAGCCACCGCCCACGATCAGGATCCGAGGTCGTTCCATCGCTCATCCCTTGTGCCGTGAAGGTCCCCAGGACTGCCATTACTGTCCGCCACACTCGCACGGAGCAGCGGGGGCTGCCACCGGGGCGGGTCGCGCGGGGGAGGGTCGGGAACGGGCGGCCACGGGTGCGGGGAGCGGAAGGCCGCGGGGTGCGGGGAGAGGAAGGGTGGCGACACCGATAGGCTGTCGGCCGTGCTACCCGAGGTGACGGCGATCCGGTACGTGACGCCACTGCGAGAAGGCGGCTCGATGCCGGGCCTGGTCGAGGCCGACGATCGGCGGCTTTACGCGCTGAAATGGGTCGGTGCGGCGCAGGGCCGCAAGGCGTTGGTCGCGGAGGTGCTGGCCGGGGAGCTCGGCCGGCGGCTCGGGCTGCCGGTGCCGGAGCTGGTGACGGTCGACCTGGACCCGGTGCTCGCGCGCAGCGAGCCCGACCACCAGATCCAGGACCAGATGCGGGCCAGCGGCGGGACCAACCTCGGGATGGCCTTCGTCAGCGGCGCGCTCAACTTCGACCCGCTCTGCTACGAGGTGGATGCGGAGCTCGCCGGGCAAGTGCTCTGGTTCGACGCGCTGATCGGAAACGTGGACCGCTCCTGGCGCAACCCGAACCTGCTGGTGGCGACCGGCGGACTGCGGCTGATCGACCACGGCGCGAGCCTGATCTTCCACCACAACTGGCCGGGCGCCGCGGCCTGGATCCGCCGCCCGTACGACGCCTCCGACCACGCGCTGCTGCGGGCCCGGCCGGACCTCACGGCGGCCGACAAGGCGCTCGCGCCGCTCGCCGAGGCGGCGATCGAGGGCGCGGTCGCGCAGATCCCCGACGTCTGGCTGGTGGACGAGTTCGGCTTCGACTCGCCCGACGAGGTGCGCGCCGCGTACCGCACGCAGCTGACCGAGCGACTGGCCGGTCCGCGCGACTGGCTGCCGGAGGTGCCCGCATGACCGAGTCCGCGTTTTCCGTGCTGCCGGTCACCGTCGAGCTGCACGACTACGAGTACGCCGTGATCCGCGCGGTGCCGCGGGTCGAGCGCGGCGAGTGCGTCAACGTCGGGGTGCTGCTGTACTGCCGGCAGAGCGCGCACCTGGCCGCCCGTACCCACCTGGACCAGGCCCGGCTGCTGGCGCTGGACCCGGTGGCGGACGTGCAGGGGGTGCGGCGGGCGCTGCACGGGATCGAGGCGGTCTGCCACGGCGGCCCGCAGGCCGGTCCGGCGGCGGGGGACAGCCCCGGGCAGCGGTTCCGCTGGCTGACCGCGCCGCGCAGCGCGATCGTCCAGCCGGGGCCGGTGCACACCGGGCTGACCGCGGACCCGGAGGCGGAGCTGCGGCGGCTGTTCGACCAGCTGGTGCTCTGACGTCCGGCCGGTGCGGGGCGGCTCGCCGACGGTTGCCCCGGTCAAAGCTTGAGTTGGTGAAGCACCTGGCCGTACTCTGGCCCCATGGGTTCGACAGCGACGACGACCGTACCGACCAACGCCGAGTTGATGGAGGCGTTGGCCGCCGTCGGTGCCGCGTACTTCCAGGACTTCGCGGCGGCCGCGGCCCGGCACGGGCTCTCCTCCTCGCAGGCCAAGGCGCTGGGCGCGGTGCAGGAACCGGTGCCGATGCGGGCGCTGGCCGGGCGGCTGGGCTGCGACGCGTCGAACGTCACCGGGATCGTGGACCGGCTGGAGTCGCTGGGCCTGGCGAACCGGGAGGCGGCGGCCGGTGACCGCCGGGTGAAGATCGTGGTGATCACGGCCGAGGGTCGGGAGATCCTGAACCGCATCCGCGGCGAGATGGCCCGGACCCACCAGGCCTTCGAGGCGATGACCGACGAGCAGCGGATCGCCCTGCACTCCATCTGCTCCCAGGTGCTGCCGGTACTGGCCGGCCGTACGGGCGGCGCGCAGTAGGAACCCCGCGCCGCCCGTGGCCCGCGCCGCCGCCGGTCAGAGCAGTCCGGCGAGCTCCGGCGGCAGCGGCCGGCGGTGGAGCAGGGTGAGCGAGCGGGTGGCCCGGGTCAGGGCGACGTAGAGGTCGCGCGGGGCGAGCGCGGCGGGTTCGAGCACCACGACCGCGTCGAACTCCAGCCCCTTGGCCTCCGCCACGGTGAGCGCGGCCGACTCCGCGGCCAGGTCGTCCGGTGCGATCACCCCCAGGGTCCCCGGGCCGCCGGGCAGCCGGGCGAGGGCGGCGGCGAAGTCGCCGTCCGGGACGGGGACCGCCCGGGGCCGCTCGGTGCCCGGGCGGACGGACTCGGGCGGCCGGTGGCCGGGCAGCACGGCGCTCAGCACGGCGGTGGCGAGAGCCATGACGGGCGCCGGCGTGCGGTAGTTGACGGTCAGCCGCTCCTCGCGCCAGCGGCCGGGCAGGTGCGGGTCGAGGGTCTCGGCCCAGCTGCGGGCGCCCGCGGGCGATCCGGTCTGGGCGAGGTCGCCGACGATGGTGAGCGAACCGGTCGGGACGCGCCGCAGGACGGCGCGCCAGGCCATCGCGGACAGCTCCTGGGCCTCGTCGACGACGACGTGGCCGTACGCCCAGGTGCGGTCGGCGGCGGCGCGTTCGGCGGTGGAGCGGTACGGGCCGTCGTCGCGGAAGCGCTCGGCCAGGGCGGCGGAGTCCAGCAGGGCGTCGCCGGTCTGCCCGGTGATGGTCAACACGCCCTCGGCGAAGGCGAGTTCGTCCTGGCCTGGGTTCTGGTCCGGGTCCTGCTGCCGGTCGGTGGGGTCGGACGTCCGTTCGGGGCCCAGGAGTTCGGCGGCCTCGTCGAGCAGCGGGACGTCCTCGACCGTCCAGGGGGAGCCGACCGGGCGGAGCAGCGCGGCCGCCTGCCCGGGAGCCGTCCCGGCGAGGAACTCCCGGTCGGTGAGCAGCCGTTCGAGCAGCCGCTGGGGAGTGAGCCGGGGCCAGAGCGGGTCGAGCGCGGCGCGGACGTCCGGCCGGTCCCACAGCTCGCGCGGGGCGTAGTGCGCCTCCTCGTCGTCGTACGGGCGGCCGAGGGCGAGTGCCTGGGCGATGGCGAGGGCGTCGAGCAGGGTGCCCAGGTAGAAGGAGCGGGCCCGGTTGTGCGGCAGCCGCAGGCCGCGGGCGGCGTCCCGGGCCTCCGCGCAGGCCCGGGCGGAGACCCGCAGCCCCTCGCCGAGGTCCAGGCCTTCGGCGGGGGCCGTCTGGTGGGCGGCCACCGCACGGCGGAGCACCCCGGACATCCAGGGGCCGCCCTTGGCGAGGGCCGTGGCCGGGGCGTCGGTGGCGGTGGCGGCGATGCCGGGGAGGAGCTCGCCGACGGTGCGCAGCACCACCTCGGTCTCGCCGAGTGCGGGCAGCACCTCGTCGATGTAGCGGAGGAAGCCGGGGTTGGGGCCGATCACCAGCACGCCCCGGCGCTCCAGCGCGGCGCGGTGGGTGAACAGCAGGTAGGCGGCGCGGTGCAGGGCGGCCAGCGTCTTGCCGGTGCCGGGGCCGCCCTGGACCACCAGGGCGCCGCGCAGCGGGGAGCGGATCACCCGGTCCTGTTCGGCCTGGATGGTGGCGACGGCGGTGCCCATCCGGCCGGTGCGCTCGCGGCCGAGGGCGGCGAGCAGAGCGGCCTCGCCGACCAAGCCGCGCCGGCCGGACTCGTCCAGCCCGGCGAGGTCGAGCGCCTCGTCGTCCAGGCCGGTGAGGGTGCGGCCCCGGGTGTGCAGGTGGCGGCGGCGCACCACCGGGCCGGGGTAGGCGGGGGTCGCGGTGTAGAAGGGGCGGGCGGCCGGGGCGCGCCAGTCGAGCAGCAGCGGTTCGTACGCCTCGTCGGTCAGGCCGGTGCGGCCGATGTAGTGGACGGTGCCGTCGCGCTCGTCGAGCCGGCCGAAGCACAGGCCGCGCTCGACCGCGTCCAGCCGGTCGGCCCGGCGGGCGGCCTCCCGGGCGCGCACCTTGCGCTCCAGCCGGGCCTGGTGGGTGCCGCCGGGCGCGGCGCCGTCGTGGGCGCCGTCGGCGGTGCGGCGGGCCCGGTCGCGCACGGTGTCCAGTCGGGCGTAGAGCCGGGTGAGGCGGGCCTGCTCGGTGCGCAGGGCCGCGGCGAGGGCGCCGTCGTGATCCGTTGCGGCCGCTGGAGATTCGCTCATCGATGTGATATCCTTGCGGTGAGGAGGCTTTGGAGTGTGTTCTGAATGGCGCTCAATTGACCCAGCCTACCCCATCCGCCGACGTCCGGCGTGACCTCGACTGTTACTCTTGCGAAGCGTGAGCGCGAAGCCCCAGATCCCCAATGTCCTGGCCTCCCGGTACGCCTCGGCGACCCTGGCCCAGCTGTGGTCCCCCGAGCACAAGGTGGTCCTCGAGCGCCACCTGTGGCTCGCCGTCCTGAAGGCCCAGCAGGACCTCGGCGTCGAGGTTCCGGCGACCGCCGTCGCCGACTACGAGCGGGTGATCGACCAGGTCGACCTCGGCTCGATCGCCGCCCGTGAGCGGGTCACCCGCCACGACGTGAAGGCCCGCATCGAGGAGTTCAGCGAACTCGCCGGCCACGAGCAGATCCACAAGGGCATGACGTCCCGGGACCTGACCGAGAACGTCGAGCAGCTCCAGATCCGCCAGTCCCTGGAGCACGTGCGGGACCGCACGGTCGCCGTGCTGGTCCGCCTGGCCAAGCTGTCCGCCCAGCACTCCGAGCTGGTCATGGCCGGCCGCTCGCACAACGTGGCCGCGCAGGCCACCACCCTGGGCAAGCGGTTCGCGTCGATCACCGACGAGCTGCTGGTCGCCTTCCGCCGCCTGGAGGAGCTGATCGCCCGCTACCCGCTGCGCGGGATCAAGGGCCCGGTCGGCACCGCCCAGGACATGCTGGACCTGCTCGGCGGCGACACCGAGAAGCTCGCCGAGCTGGAGCGCCGGGTCGCCGGGCACCTCGGCTTCGACCACGTGCTGACCAGCGTCGGCCAGGTCTACCCGCGCTCGCTGGACTTCGAGGTGCTCACCGCCCTCGTCCAGCTGGCCGCCGCGCCGTCCAGCCTGGCCAAGACCATCCGGCTGATGGCCGGCCACGAGCTGGTCACCGAGGGATTCAAGGAGGGCCAGGTCGGCTCCTCCGCGATGCCCCACAAGATGAACACCCGCTCCTGCGAGCGCGTCAACGGCCTGGCCGTCATCCTGCGCGGCTACGCCTCGATGACCGGCGAGCTGGCCGGCGACCAGTGGAACGAGGGCGACGTCTCCTGCTCGGTGGTGCGCCGGGTCGCGCTGCCGGACGCGTTCTTCGCCTTCGACGGCCTGCTGGAGACCTTCCTGACCGTCCTCGACGAGTTCGGCGCCTTCCCCGCCGTGATCGAGGCCGAGCTGGACCGCTACCTGCCGTTCCTCGCCACCACCAAGGTGCTGATGGGCGCGGTGCGCGCGGGCGTCGGCCGGGAGACCGGGCACGAGGTCATCAAGGAGCACGCCGTCGCCTCCGCGCTGGCGATGCGCGCGGGCGCCCGCGAGAACGAGCTGCTGGACCGGCTGGCCGCCGACGAGCGGATCCCGCTGGACCGGGCCGGGCTGGACGCGCTGCTGGCCGACAAGCTGTCCTTCACCGGCGCGGCCGGTGCCCAGGTCGCCGAGGTCGTCCGCCAGGTGGAGGCCGTCGCGGCCGCCTACCCGGACGCCGCCAAGTACGCGCCGGCCGACATTCTCTGACGTGTCGTCAGGCCCTCGTCAGGCCTGAGCCGAGGGCCCTGCCGCCGGACCGGTGGCAGGGCCCTCGCGCGTCGTGGGGACGTGGCCCGGGTCCAGCGGCGGAGCGGTGGGGCCGCACGGCCAGTCGCAGTTCGGCTCGGCCACCGGCTGCGCCGCCTCGGGGGCTAGGACGTTGCCCCGTACGGTCGCGGCGGCGATCAGCCCGCCGGCCGCCAGCAGACCGGCGCAGATCAGCATCGCGGTGTGGAAGGCCGAGTCGACCGAGGAGGGCACCCGATAGGCGTCGCCGCTCAGCCCGGCCAGCGCCGGCAGGGCGGCCACCGCGAGCAGGCCGGCCGCGCGGGCGGCGGCGTTGTTGACCCCGCTGGCGATGCCCGCGTGCCGGACCTCGACGGCGGCCAGCACCGTCGCCGTCAGCGGCGCGACCAGCAGTGTCATCCCGCAGCCCATCACCGCGACGGCGGGCAGCACGTCCACCCAGTACGAGGAGTCGGGGCCGATGCGCAGCATCAGCAGCACCCCGGCGGCGCACAGCAGCGGGCCGACGGTCAGCGGGACACGCGGGCCGATCCGCTTGCCGAGGCGTCCGGCGCGCGCGGACAGCGTCAGCATCAGCACGGTGATCGGCACCAGGGCGAAGCCCGAGACCAGCGGCGAGAAGCCGGACACGATCTGGAGCTGCACCACCAGGAGGAAGAAGACGCCGCTGAACGCCGCGTACACGCACAGGGTGACCAGGTTCACCGCGGTGAACAGCCGGGAGGAGAACAGCCCCAGCGGCAGCATCGGTTCGGGGGCGCGGCGCTCGACCGCCACGAAGGCGGCGCCGAGCGCCAGCCCCAGCACCCCGCTGACCCAGACGGCGGGGGACAGGCCCTCGCCGGCCGCGGTCAGCGCGTAGGTGACCGCGCCGAGGGCGAGGGCGGCGAGCACGGCGCCGAGCACGTCGAAGCGACCGGAGGCGGCCTCGTCCCGGCTCTCCGGCACCGACCGGGTGGTGACGGCGATCACGGCGGCGGCCAGCGGCAGGTTCAGCAGGAAGATCCAGCGCCAGCCGGGGCCGTCCACCAGCCAGCCGCCCAGGAAGGGGCCGACCGCGGCCGACACCCCGCCGAGGCCGGACCAGAGGCCGACCGCCGCCGAGCGGTCGTCGGGGTGGAAGACGGCCTGGAGCATGGCGAGCGAGCCGGGGGTGAGCAGCGCCCCGCCGATGCCCTGCACGGCGCGGGCGGCGATCAGCACGTGGATGTTCGGCGCTGCGGCGCAGGCCGCGGAGGCGACGGCGAACCAGACCACGCCGATCAGGAAGACCTTGCGCCGCCCGTACCGGTCGCCGAGCGCGCCGCCGAGCAGGATCAGGCCCGCCAGGGTGAGCAGATAGGCGTTCAGCGTCCACTGCAGGGACGCCAGGGAGGCGCCGAGGTCGGCGCCGATCCGGGGCAGGGCGACGTTCACCACGGTGCCGTCGAGCATCGCCATGCTGGAGCCGAGCACCGTTGCCATCAGTACCCAGCGGCCCTGCGCGGTGCCCAAGCGCAGGGTGCCGGCCTCGGAGGTGGTCACGGGCGAATCCTGCGCTGCCGGGGCGCGAGTGACAAGGGTCACCGGTGGGTGTGTTGGGGGTGGGCGGTGCGTGAGCGGGCGGCTGCGCAGTGTCGGCGATCTCGGCGCAGGGTCGTGGATCAGTGGCGCGGGGTGAATGGATTGTGTACGTATCGTGGGCCCGGGCCTGCGGAGGGTCACCGGGGCGGGGGGGATCGTTGCGTTTTCAAAGATCGACATTGCTTCACCCGAACGGATGGGTTTTAGTTCAGCGACCGCCCGGCCAGTCCGGACGGATCCGCCGGGTGGAACGCCGAGTCCTGCCGCTGCCCGGTGGTTCGAAACGAACTCTGTACGGCAGGAGCGGGGGACCCACAGGTAAGTCGCCGGACCGGAGTTCGCGCCTCAGGGCGCGGGCGTCCAGGACCGGCTAGGGGTGAAGCCGCACACGCGGCCGGGCAACTCCAGCCCGAACCCGACAGCTCACCTCGCAGGCGTCGGAGAGGAAACTTCCATGCCTGCACAGGCTCGTCGTATCGCCCTGCCCCGCGCCGCCCGCATCGGCATCGCCACCGCCGTGACCGGTGTCTCCTTCGCCCTCCCGCTCGTGACCGCGATGAGCGCCCAGGCCCACACCGCCCCGGCCGCGGCCACCGCCGCCGCCAAGCCGGCCGCGCAGGCCCCCGCCCCGGCCCAGGCCGCCGCGCAGGAGAGCTACCGCGTCGTCGGCGGCGACACCCTGTCCAAGATCGCCGACGCCCGGAACGTCGAGGGCGGCTGGCACGCGCTGTACGAGCGGAACCGCTCGGTCGTCGGCGCCGACCCGAACCTGATCTTCCCGGGCCAGCAGCTCGCGCTGCCGGGCCATGCCGCCGCTCCGGCCAAGCCGGCCGCTCCGGCGAAGCCCGCCACACCGGCGAAGCCCGCCGCTCCGGCGGCTCCGGCGACCCAGGCCGCCAAGCCGCAGGCCCAGGTCCAGGTGCAGACCGAGGCCGCCAAGCCGTCCGCGCAGCTCCAGACCCAGCTCCAGGTCGCCACGCCGGCCCAGGCCGTGACCGCCACTCCGGTCGCCGCCGCCACCTCCGGCTTCGTCGCCCCGCTGGCCAACCCGAGGCTCGGCACCGCCTACGGCGTGGCCGGCTCGATGTGGGCCTCCGGCCACCACACCGGCCAGGACTTCGTCGCCTCCACCGGCACCCCGCTGCGCGCGATCGCCAACGGCGTCGTGGTCAAGGCCGGCAACGGCGGCGCCTACGGCAACGAGGTCGAGATCAAGCTCGCCGACGGCCACTACGCCGAGTACGCGCACCTCTCCTCGATCGGTGTGAGGATCGGTCAGACCGTCACCGCCGGCCAGCAGATCGGCCTCTCCGGCGCCACCGGCAACGTGACCGGCCCGCACCTGCACTTCGAGATCCGCAACGGCTCGGAGTACGGCTCGGACATCAACCCGGTCGCCTACCTGCGCGCGCACGGCGTCGCGCTCTGACCCCGAGAGCTCCGGGGTACCAGGAACCACCGCTGCTGCGGGCGAACCGATCGCCCGGGATGGTCATGTCGGGTGACCGCTCGACCGGGTGATCGCCGCACGGCGGACATGGGCGCGGGACACGCCCAGGCCGGCCCGGCCGCACGAGGACCTCCTCGTGCGGCCGGGCCGGCCGCTTTCGTTCCCGGGGCCGCCCGGGGTGTTCCAGCGGTCGAACGAAGCGTCAACTCCGGCGCACTGCCGGGTGATCGGCTGAAGCGCCGGGCTCCTCCGGGGCGCCATGCTGGCAGGCGGTCAGCGCCCGGCCGGTCCGGCGGTGGGGCGGGTCCGTGAGGCGAGGAGGCCGGATGGCGGTCCGGAGCGGGGGCGTGGCGGGGGAGACGGCCGGGCGGGAGCGGCCCGGCCCGGGCGGCGTCGACCGGTTGAAGGCGGACTCGGTCGGCCTGGTCGGCGTGGTGTTCATGGCGCTCGCCACCGCCGCCCCGATCACCGCGATGACCGGCAACCTGCCGATCATCGTCGGGCAGGGCAACGGGGCCGGCGCGCCCGCCGCGTACATCGTGGCGACGGTGGTGCTGACGGTGTTCTCGGTCGGCTACGTGGCGATGGCCCGTCACATCACCGCGGCCGGCGCGTTCTACGGCTACGTCTCGCACGGACTGGGCCGGGTGGTCGGGATGGCCGCCGGGCTGCTCGCGGTGCTCGCGTACGTCGTCACCGAGGCCTCGGCCCTCGGCTTCTTCGCGTACTCGCTGCGCGGGCTGGTCCGTTCCCAACTGGGGGTGGAGCTGGGCTGGGGCTGGTACGCGCTGTTCGGGGCGGCGGTGATCGGGGTGATGGCCTGGTTCGACCTGCACCTGACGGCCAGGGTGCTCGGGGTCGCGCTGGTGCTGGAGATCGGGGTGCTGAGCGCGGTGTCGTTCGCGGTGCTGTTCTCCGGCGGCGGTCCGGACGGGATCGCGGTGGCCGCCGTGAACCCGCTGAACGCGCTGAAGGGGGTGGGGAGTTCGGGGCCGGCGGCGGCCGGGCTCGGCCTGTTCTTCGCGTTCTGGTCCTGGGTGGGTTTCGAGTCCACCGCGATGTACGGCGAGGAGTCCCGCGACCCGAAGCGGGTGGTGCCGCGGGCGACGCTGGTGTCGGTGATCGGGGTCGGGCTGCTCTACGTCTTCGTGTCCTGGATGATCGTGTCCGGCAACGGGGTCGAACGGGCGATCGCGGTGGCGAGCGGCGCGGTGCCGGGCAAGGACGGCAACAGCCTGTTCTTCGACCCGCTCGGCGCGCACCTGGGGGCCTGGGCGGTGAAGGTGTTCCAATGGCTGGTCGTCACCGGCTCGTTCGCCTGCGCGATGGCCTTCCACCAGTGCGCGGCCCGGTACCTGTACGCGATCGGGCGGGAGGGGCTGCTGCACCCGGGGCTCGGCCGCACCCATCCGCGGCACGGCTCGCCGCACGTCGCCTCGGTGGTGCAGTCGGTGATCGCGGTGGGGCTGGTGGCGGGGTTCCTGGCGGCCGGGATGGATCCGTACGCGCACCTGTACACGCTGCTGGCGCTGCTCGGGACGATGGCGATCCTGGTCGTGCAGACGCTCTGCTCCTTCGCCGTGGTCGGGTACTTCCACGTGCGCCGACGGCACCCGGAGACGGCGCACTGGTTCCGGACGCTGGCGGCGCCGCTGGTGGGCGGGGTGGCGATGGCCGGGGTGGTGGTGCTGCTGGTGCTCAACAAGGACGCCGCGGCCGGGGCGGCGGCGCACACGCTGCTGTTCCGGCTGACGCCGTACCTGGTGATCGGGGTGTTCACCGGCGGGATCGCGCTGGCGCTCGCGGTGCGCCGGTGGCGGCCGGAGCTGTACGCGCGGATCGGGCGGGTGGTGCTGGAGGACGCGGTCGAGCGGTGACGGCGGGCGGTGGCGGGCGGTGGCGGGCGGTCGGCGACGGCGGGTGGCGGGGGATCAGCCGCGCCGGACCGGCAGGCCGTGGTGGGCGGCGGACAGCAGCTCGTGCATCCGGTGGCCGAAGTCCTCGGTGTCCCGGGCCGGTTCGGGGAAGACCAGGCGGACGTCGCGGTGGCCGTGCGGGTGGTCCAGGCGCAGCACCAGGCCGTGGCGGTCCAGGGCGAGCGGGCGGACCTCGGGGGTGTGGACGAGCAGGGCCGGGTCGAGCAGCCGGGTGAGGAGGTCGAGCGCCTCGGCGTGGTCGTCGGCGAAGTGGGTGAGCATCGCGGCCTCGTGCCGGGCCAGCGGGTCGGGGGCGGACAGGGCGAGGTCGGCGGCGGTGATCGCGCCGGTGCCGTACGGGGTGGCGAGGACGGCGTGGGCGACGTCCACCCGCAGGTGCACACTGAGGCCGTCGTCGGCGAGGTGGGCCAGGTGCAGCCGGCCGGCCAGGGTGAGGCGGGCGCGGACCCGGTCGCGGACGGCGACGGGGGCGACGTCGGTGACGTCGAGGACGACGGCGAGGCCGTCGGCGGCACCGGCGACGGCCGTGGTGAGCGGGTCGTCCAGGGCGGTGCGCAGCCGCAGCCGGGAGCCGTGGACGGAGACCGGGGTGTCCAGGTGGTGGTGCTCGCCCAGGGCCCGGACGGTGAGCGAGGAGGTCGTGACAAGCAGGCTGTGGATCCGTTCGGCGGTGGTGGGCTCGGGGACCTCGGTGTCGCCGGTGGGCAGGCTCATGGACGGACCTCCAGTTAGTTAGGTGAGCCTAACCTAATGTGCGACCGGGGGTGTGGCAAGCACGCGTGCGGACAGGCCGAAGGGCCCGGACGCGCCTGCGGCGTCCGGGCCCTTCGGTGCGGCGGGTCGTCAGGCCACGACGGCCTGGGCGTCGATCTCGACCAGCATCGGCTCCTGCGGCAGCTCGACGAAGATCGTGGTGCGGCACGGCTTCACGCCGCCGGGCTTGACGTTCTCGTCGATGAACTCGGCGTAGACCTCGTTCATCAGCGGGAAGTCGGCGCGCTTGGTGAGGTAGACGCGGAACATCACCACGTCCTCGATGGTGGCGCCGCCGGCCTCGACGATGGCCTTGACGTTCTCCAGGGTGCGGCGGGTCTGCGCCTTCACGTCGCCGTGGTGCAGGTACTCGCCGGTGGCCGGGTCCTGCGGGCCCTGGCCGGAGACCTGGAGGATGGGGCCCTTGCGGACGCCCTGGGAGAACATCCAGGCGGGGGCGGGGGCGCCGTCGGTGCGGATCTCGGTCTTGTCGGAGGACATGCGGGGTTCCTTACTCTGGTCGACGGTTCGTCAGTTGTGGTCGGGGCGGCCGCAGTCGGCGGACACGGCGCGGGTGGTGGCGAGCAGCTGCGGAAGCAGGTCCAGCACCTGCTCGTACGGCAGGACCACGTCCGGGACGGAGATCGAGGCGGCGGCGACCACCCGGCCGCTGGCGTCCCGGACCGGTGCGGCCACGCAGTTGATGAAGGACTCGTGCTCGGCGTGGTCCTGCGCCCAGCCCTGGGCGGCGACCTTCTCCAGCTCGGCGAGCAGCGCCTCCGGGGTGGTCAGGGTGCGCTCGGTGTGCGGGGTGAAGCCGATCCCGGCCACCACCCGGCGCCGCTCGGGCAGCGGGAGGTCGGCCAGCAGCACCTTGGAGACGGCGGCGCAGTGCAGGGCGGCGCGCAGGCCGATCCGGGAGTACATCCGCACCGGGTGGCGGGAGTCGAACTTGTCGATGTAGACCACCTCGCCGCCCTCGTACGCGGCCAGGTGCACGGTCTGGCCGGTGGCGGCGTTCAGCTCGGCCAGGTGCGGGGCGGCGATCCGGCGCACGCCGCGCTGCTCCAGGGCCAGGCCGGAGAGGGCGAAGAGGCCGGCGCCCAGGTGGTAGCGGTAGGCCGCGTCGCGATAGACGAATCGTTCCTCTTCGAGGCTCTGGAGCAGGCGGAGCACGGTCGTCTTGTGGACGCCGAGCACCTCGGCGAGTTGGTCGAGGGAGCGCTCGCCCTCGCCGAGCTCGGCGAGGATGCGCAGGGCGCGGGTGACGGTCTGGCTCATCGTGCTCCGCTTCGAGGGCTGAGGGTCCTGCTCATTGTGCCCGGGACCGGTCGGCGGACGGTGCCCGGTCGGCGGGGAGCGCCGGGCCGGCGGACGGCGTCGGGGCGACCGGGCGCGCGGAGCCGGCGGGCAGCGCCGGGCCGGTGATCCCCTCCGCGGTGACCCGGGTGGCGGCCCACTGGGCGGGGGAGGCGGCGAGCAGGGCGGCCACCACGGTGGCGTCCGGCAGCTCGGCCTGGTCGCCGTGGGCGGTCAGCGCGCAGGCGGCGCTCAGGTGGCCGAGCCGCAACCGGCTCCGCTGGTCCAGGCCCCGGACGGTGCCGGCCAGGTAGCCGGCCGCGAAGGCGTCGCCCGCGCCGGTGGCCTCGACCACCTCGACCGCGAGGGCCGGCTCGTTGACCGCGGTGCCGTCCCGGCCCAGGGCCGTCACCTGGCGGGCGGCGTCCTTGACCACGACGGTGGCCGGGGCGGGGAAGCGGCGGCGCAGGGCGGCCGGGTCGCCGGTGCCGAAGGCGGCCTCGGCCTCGTCGGAGCCGAGCAGCAGCAGGTCGGCGGCGTCCAGCAGTGGCGGCAGCACGGCCGGATCGCGGTCGCGCCAGAGCGAGGGGCGCCAGTTGAGGTCGAAGCTGACCAGGCGGCCCGGGCGGCGGTCGGCGAGCAGGGCGCGCAGCAGGGCGAGGCAGTCGTCGGAGAGCGCGGCGGTGATGCCGGACAGGTGCAGCAGTCCGGCGCCCGCCAGCAGCGCGGCGGCGGCCGGGTCGGCGAGCAGGTCGGGGGAGAGCGCGGCGGCCGCGGAGCCGCGCCGGTGGTAGTGCAGCCGGCTGCGGCCGGGCCCGAGGTCGTGGCGGTCGCCGGTGCTGCCGCCGACCTCCTTGAGGTAGAGGCCGGTCGGGCGGTGCGGGTCGACCGCGACCGCCGAGACGTCCACGCCGCGGGCGGCGACCTCGGCGAGCAGCCGGCGGCCGAAGCCGTCGTCGCCGACCCGGCTGATCCAGGCGGTCGGCACGCCGTGGGCGGCCAGCGCGCCCGCCACATTGGACTCCGCGCCGCCGACGGAGAGCCGGAAGCTCTCCACCGACTCCAGCGGGCCCGGGCGGTCCGGCAGCAGGACGGCCATCGACTCGCCCACGCACACCGCCGTCGGGGGAGGACCGGGGCGGGTCGGGCCCTGGGTGTCCTGTCGCGGCATGTGCGGGGCTCCTCGTCTGCGGCCGTTCCGTCGAGAGCGGGCCCACCGGGTCGACTCCCCGCACGTCAGCGCCGCGTCGTCGGCGAGCGCTGAACGGGAGTCGACCCCGTTGACCGGGAGTCAGGTCCGTTGACCGTGATCCGGCGCCGATGCTAGAACCGTGTTGCCAGCATGTGCAACCCTCGTTGCACATGTTGCAACCTGTGCGGATGGAGGAACATGGTGGAGCAGACCTTCTCAAGCAGCGGCACCGGGCCGGGCATCGCCCGCGGAGCGGTGGCCGCCCTGGCCGACGAGCCGCTCGACTGGCGGTTCAAGGCCGCTCCGCCGCAGTCGTGGGGCCGCAGCACCCGGGAGTGGCTCGCCACCGGCCCCACCCTCTCCTCGCTCGGCACCCCGCTGCTCACCCTGGACGGCGCCGCCCTCGACCACAACGTCCGCACCATGGCCGACTGGTGCGCCAAGGCGGGCGTCGCGCTCGCCCCGCACGGCAAGACCACCATGGCACCCGCCCTCTGGCAGGCGCAGCTCGACGCCGGAAGCCACGGCATCACCCTCGCCAACCTGCCCCAGGTGCGGGTCGCCCGGGCCTTCGGGGTGCAGCGCATCCTGCTCGCCAACACCTTGCTCGACCCAGCCGGACTGGCCTGGCTCGCCGACGAGCTCGCCGCCGACCCCGACTTCGCCCTGCTCTCCTGGGTCGACTCCGTCGAGAGCGTGCGGCTGATGGACGAGGCGCTCCGGGCCGCGGGCGCCGAGCGGCCGGTCGAGGTGCTGGTCGAGCTCGGCGGACCCGGCGGGCGCACCGGCGCCCGCGGCCTCGACGCCGCCGTCGAGATCGCCGCCGCCGTGCTGCGCGCCCCCACCCTGCGCCTGGCGGGCGTCGGCGGGTACGAGGGCGCGCTCGCCCATGACGCCTCGGCCGACGGGCTGGCCGCCGTCCGCGACTACCTGCGCGAGCTCGGAGCGCTGCACGGACGACTGGCGAGCGCCTACCCGGACGGCACCCGGCCCGTGGTCTCGGCCGGCGGCAGCGCCTACTTCGACCTGGTGGTCGAGGAACTCGCCGACCTGCCGGAGGCGTTCGTGGTGCTGCGCTCGGGCGCGTACATCGCCCACGACGACGGCTTCTACCGGGGCATCTCGCCGCTGGCCCGGGACGGCGGGCAGGCCCCCTTCCGCGGCGCGCTGCACGGCTGGGGCCGGGTGGTCTCCCGGCCCGAGCCACAGCTCGCGCTGCTCGACGTCGGCAAGCGCGACCTGCCCTTCGACGAGGGCCTGCCCGAGCCGCAGCGGGTGCGCGGCGGAGCCGAGCTGACCGGCACGGCGGCCAGGATCACCGCGCTCAACGACCAGCACGCCTTCCTGCGGGACGCGGGCGACCTCGCGCCGATCGGTGCGGTGCTGCGGCTGGGCGTCTCGCACCCGTGCACGGCCTTCGACAAGTGGACGGCGATCCCGGTGCTGGACTCCGCCGACGCGGCGGAGCCGAAGGTCACCGGCCTGGTCAGGACGTTCTTCTGATGCCCGGGGAAAGAGCGGCCCCCGGGGGGCCGGCCGTCGGCGGACCCGCCGCCGGGGGGACGGCCCCCGGCCGGACGGCCCGCAGGGGCGGGACGGTCTTCCGCGGTGCCACGGTCTTCCGCGGTGCCACCGTGGTGGACGGCACCGGTGCGGAGCGCTACCGGGCGGACGTCCGGATCGCCGACGGCCTGATCGCCGAGATCGGCGAGGGCCTCGACGCGCCCGAGGTGGTGGACGCCGACGGGCTGGTACTGGCCCCCGGCTTCATCGACATGCACGCCCACTCCGACCTCGCGCTGCTGCTCGAACCCGAGCACCCGGCCAAGGTCACCCAGGGCGTCACCTGCGAGGTGCTCGGCCAGGACGGCCTGTCCTACGCCCCGGTGGACGACGTCACGCTGCCCGCGCTGCGCCGCCAACTCGCGGGCTGGAACGGCGATCCGGACGGCTTCGACTGGGACTGGCGGAGCGTCGCCGACTACCTGGACCGGATCGACCGCACCGGTGTGGCCGTCAACGCCTGCTACCTCGTCCCGCACGGCACGCTGCGGATGCTCGTCATGGGGTGGGCCGACCGCCGGCCCGCCCCGGCCGAACTCGACCGGATGCGGCAGGTGCTGGCGAAGAGCCTGCTGGACGGTGCGGTCGGCATGTCCAGCGGCCTCAGCTACACCCCCGGGATGTATGCGGACACCGCCGAGCTGGTCGAGCTGTGCACCGTCGTCGCGGCCTACGACGGCTTCCACGCGCCGCACCAACGCTCGTACGGCGAAGGGGCGTTGGAGGGCTACGCGGAGATGGTGGAGATCGCCCGGCAGAGCGGCTGCGCGCTGCACCTGACCCACGCCACGATGAACTTCGGGGTGAACCGGGGCCGGGCCGGTGAACTGCTGGCACTCCTCGACCGGGCGCTCGCCGACGGCGTCGACCTCACCCTGGACAGCTACCCCTACCTGCCCGGCTCCACCACCCTGGCCGCCCTGCTGCCGAGTTGGGCCACCGAGGGCGGACCGGCCGCGACCCTGGCGCGGCTCGGGGACCCGGCGCAGTGCGCGCGGATCCGCTACGAGGTGGAGGAGAAGGGCAGCGACGGCTGCCACGGCGTGGTCACCGACTGGACGACCATCCAGATCTCCGGCGTCCGCTCGGACTCGCTCGCCGGGGCGGTCGGCCGCACCGTCGCCGAACTGGCCGCCGAGGAGCGGCGGACCGGCACCGAGGTGTTCCTGGACCTGCTGCGCCGGGACGAGTTGGCCACCACGATCCTCCAGCACGTCGGGCACGAGGAGAACGTCCGCGCGATCATGCGCCACCGCGCGCACACCGTCGGCAGCGACGGACTGCTGGTCGGCGCCCGGCCGCACCCGCGCGCCTGGGGCACCTTCCCGCGCTACCTCGGCCACTACAGCCGGGAGTTGGGGGTACTGACGCTGGAGGAGACGATCGCCCGGATGACCGGCCGACCCGCCGCCCGGCTGGGGCTTGACCGGCGCGGCCGGATCGCCCCCGGCCACCACGCCGACCTGGTGCTGCTCGACCCCGGGAAGGTCCGGGACGCCGCCACCTTCGAGCACCCCCGGCTGCCCGCCGAGGGCATCGAGTACGTGTACGTCAACGGCACCGCCGTCGTCCGGCAGGGCCGCACCACGGGCGCCCGTCCCGGCCGCGCCCTGCGTCGAACCGACCGAGGAACCCTGGCCATATGACCGAGCTCTCCGCTCCGACCGATCCCTCCGACCCGACCGACCCGCACGGCCGGACCGGCCCGACCGGCCTCTCAGGCCGGCGCGGTCCCTCCGTGCTGCGCGACGAACCGGTCATCGCGGTGGTCCGCGCCCCCCGGATCCCGGACGCCGCCGCACTCTGTGCCGCGCTCGCCGAGGGCGGCATCAATCTGACCGAATTCACCTACACCACACCGAATGTGACGGACCATCTGCTCAGGGCGTCGAAGGCCGGCTGGCGGGTCGGCGTCGGCACGGTGCTGACCGCCGAACAGGCGCGGCGCGGGGTCGGGGCGGGCGCCTCCTTCCTGGTCACCCCCGGCTGCCGTCCCGAGGTGGCCGAGGCGGCGGCCGACGCGGAGGTGCCGGTGGTGCTCGGGGCGCTCACCCCGACCGAGGTCGCCCACGCGGTGGACCTCGGCGCCGCCGCCGTCAAGATCTTCCCGGCCCGGTCGTTCGGCCCCGGCTACTTCAAGGACCTGCGCGGCCCGTACCCGGACGTGCCGCTGGTGGCCTCCGGCGGGGTGAACGCGGGCAACGCCGCCGAGTTCCTGGCGCACGGCGCGCTCGCGGTCTGCGCGGGGACGGACGTGGTGCCGCCGGACGCCGTCGCGGCGGGGGACTGGGCGGAGATCACCCGGCGGGCCCGGGCGTTCACGGCGGCCTGTGCGAGGACGGTCCCGTAAGGGGTGCTCCCGCCGCGGGGTGCGGGCCCCGTGAAGGCGGGGCGAGGCGGGCTGTCGGTACGGCCGGGATCGGACGAGAATCGGGGGCACCCGGCTCGGCCCCGGCCGAGCCCGTCCCGGCTCAGCTCCCGCCCGAGCCCCGGACCCGGCTTCCCGCCGGGCCCGGCCCGGGCTCCGGACCCGGCAGGAGGAACCGCCCATGACCTCGACCCGCCCCGGCCCCGAGTGGCTCGCCACCGCCGTGCTGTACCAGATCTACCCGCAGAGCTTCGCCGACTCCGACGGCGACGGCATCGGCGACTTCGCCGGCATCGCCGAGCACCTGGACCACCTCGCCTGGCTCGGCGTCGACACCGTCTGGCTCAACCCCTGTTTCGCCTCGCCGTTCCGCGACGCCGGGTACGACGTCACCGACTACCTCACCCCGGCGCCGCGCTACGGCAGCACGGAGGGCCTGGCGGCGCTGGTCGAGGCCGCCCGCCGCCGGGGCATCCGGATCCTGCTGGACCTGGTGGCCGGGCACACCTCCGACCGCCACCCCTGGTTCCTGGCCTCCGCCGAGGACCCGGCGGACCACCGGTACATCTGGTCCGACCGCCCGGTGGACGGCTTCGTCGCCTCGCCCGGCGGCCGCCCCGGCTGGTACCGGCCGAACTTCTTCGACTGCCAGCCGGCGCTCAACTTCGGCTACGCGCGCACCGATCCGCGGGAGCCCTGGCGGCAGCCGGTGGACGCGGACGGCCCGCGCGCCAACCGGGCGGCGCTGCGCGGGATCATGGCCCACTGGCTCGCTCTCGGAGTGTCCGGCTTCCGGGTGGACATGGCGTACTCGCTGGTCAAGGAGGACCCGGGCACGGTGGAGACGGCGAAGCTCTGGACCGAGCTGCGCGACTGGTTGGACCGCGCCCACCCCGAGGCCGCCCTGCTCGCGGAGTGGGGCGACCCGGCCGCCGCCGTCGCGGCCGGCTTCCACGCGGACTTCTTCCTGCACTTCGGCGGGGAGGACGACGGCCTGCCGCTGCGGTCCCTGTGGAACAACAACGGCGGGACGGTCGAGGAGTTCTGGCGCCAGGAGTCCTGCTTCTTCGAGGCCGAGGGCCGGGGCACCCCGCGGCCCTTCCTGGACGCCTGGCGCTCCGCCGCCGAACTCACCGAGGGCAGCGGGCACATCGTGCTGCCCACCGCCAACCACGACTTCTCCCGGCTGGCCACCGGCCCGCGCACCGCGGAGCAACTCGCCTCCGCCTTCGCCTTCCTGCTCACCTGGCCCACCCTCCCGGCCGTCTACTACGGCGACGAGATCGGCATGCGCTACCTGCCGGGACTGCCCGACACGGAGGGCAGCGTCCTCGGTCCGCGGTTCAACCGGGCCGGCTCCCGCACCCCGATGCAGTGGACGCCCGGCCCGAGCGCCGGGTTCTCCAGCGCCCCGCCCGAGCGGCTCTACCTGCCGGTGGACCCGGACCCGCACCGTCCGGACGTGCTCTCCCAGCGCGCCGACCCGACCTCGCTGCTGCACACCGTCCGGCGGCTGATCGCGCTGCGCCGGGCGCACCCGGGGCTGGGCGCGGCCGGCGGGGTGGAGGTCCACAGCGCCGGCTACCCGCTGGTGTACACCCGGGCCGGGCGGTACCTGGTGGCGGTCAACCCGCGCCGGGAGCCGGCCTCGGTGCCGGCGGCGGGCCTGCCGGAGGGTGCGTGGCGGACGCGGGGCGTCCGGCCGCTCGAGGTCCAGGGTGTGCGGGTGTCGGACGGGGAGCTGCGGGCGGACGGGTTCTCGTACGGGGTGTTCGACCTGGGCTGAGCGCGGGGTGCGGGGGCGTCGGTCGGGGGCGTGGGTCGGGGGCGTCGAGGAGTGGCGGGGGAGCGGGCCGCGCGGGGTCGCCCGCGGGGCCCGGCTTCCGATCGGTGTCGGACAGTTGTAAGCTACATCCATAGATGGTTGCATTTACCACCCGCATTGGTTGCATTTGCCACCTTCTTGATCATCGAGAGACACCACCGGAGGACGGTACGAACACCATGAGCACACCCCGGAACCCTGCCGCGGCGCCCACCCTGGGGCACTCGCTCAAACACCTGGCCGTCCACCTGATCACCCCGCTGCTGATGTGCCTGGGCATGGCGCTCGCCTACCAGGGCGCCTTCCACCAGCCCGAGCCGCACCACCTCGAGGTGGCCGTGGTCGGCACCACGCCGCAGGCGCACGGCCTGGCGCAGGCGATCCAGGGCAAGGCCGGGGACGCGCTCGACGTCCGGACCGTGGACGACCGGGCCGCCGCCGAGCAGCAGCTGCGCGACCGGGACCTGGTCGGCGCCTTCGTGCCGGACGCCAGGAGCCCCGAACTGATCGTCGCCAAGGGGAACTCGGACACCTCGGTGGTGGCCGCGACGGCGGTGTTCACCAACGTCACCGACCAGCAGGGCGTGCCGCTGCACGTCACCGACCTGACCACCCCGGCCGAGGGCGACCCGACCGGACAGGGCCTGTTCTTCCTGCTGGTCGCGCTGAGCATAGGCTCCTACGCCAGTGTCGCGGTGATCGGCGCCGCCGGTGCGGGGCTGAGCATGGCGGTCCGGGCGCTGGTCGGAGTGGCCGTTTCGCTGGCGGTCAGTGTGATCGGCATCGTCACCGCCGGACCGGTCTTCCACGTGGTCGACCACGACCAGGCGGCGATCTGGGCGCTCGGCTGGCTCTACTCCGCGGGCGTCGTGCTGATCGGCATCGGCCTGCACAGCTTCCTGAAGAAGTGGACCACGCTGGCCCTGATGGTGCTGTTCGTGATGCTGAACTTCACCTCCTCCGGCGGCGTCTACCGGCCCGAGCTGCAGAACGGGTTCTTCGGCGGTCTGCACGGCTTCTGGACCGGCGCCGGCTTCCTGGAGGGCGCGCGCAGCATCCTGTACTTCGACGGCGGCGCGGGCCTCGGCGGGCACGTGGTGACCCTGCTGGTCTGGCTGCTGCTCGGCGGGGCGGCCCTGGTGGCCGCGGCGATGTACGAGGGCCGCGGACGCCGCCCGGCGGAGACGCCGGAGGAGGCCGAGGAGGAGATGGAGGAAGCGGTCGCGGTCTGACCGCGCCCCGGAGGAGCTTCACCCGGTGCCACGGGCATCGGCACCGTAGGTGGGGATCGGAGGCCCGCGCCCGGCTCTGGACAAGCCGGACGCGGGCCTCGGCGCGTTGCCGGACCGGTGGTGTGCGCGGTGCTCAGGGGCGGTGCTCGGGGTCGGCGGCGCTCGTGCCCCCGTCGTCCGTGCCCCCGTCGTCCGTGCCGTCCCGGTGCCGCTCGGGCGGGGCGTCCAGCCAGGCGGTCAGCTCGGCGGTGTGCTCGCCGAGCCGCGGCGGGGGCAGGTGGTAGCGGGGCGGGGTGCGGGAGAGGCCGATCGGGTTGGCGACCAGGTAGCGGGTGGCCGTCCGGGCCGGGCAGCGGCGCCCGGGGGTGCAGGCCGAGCGAGTCGGCGAGGCCGAAGGCCTCGGCCAGGTCGTTGACCGGGCCGCAGGGCACCCCGAGCGGGGTGAGGAGCGCGAACCACTCGGCGGCGGTGCGGCGTTCGAGCCGGGCGGTGAGTTCGCGGGCCAGCTCGGTCACGTGCGCGACCCGGTCGGAGTTGGTGGCGAAACGCGGGTCGGCGGCCAGTTCGGGGGCGCCCACGCCCCGGCAGAGCGCGGCGAACTGCCGGTCGTTGCCGACCGCGACGACCAGCGGGCGGTCGGCGGCGGTGAACACCTCGTACGGGGCGATGGACGGGTGGCGGTTGCCGAGGATGCCCGGCACGGCGCCGGCCAGGGTGTAGCCGGCGGACTGGTTGACCAGGCCGGAGAGCAGCGTGGAGAGCAGGTTCAGTTCCACCAGCTGGCCCCGGCCGGTGGCCTCGCGCTCGCGCAGCGCGGCGAGCACGCCGACCGCCGCGTGCAGCCCGGTCAGCACGTCCACCAGGGCGGCGCCGGTCTTCACCGGTTCGCCGGGGGCCGGGCCGGTCACCGACATCAGGCCGCCGACGGCCTGTACCAGCAGGTCGTAGCCGGGCAGTTCGGCGCCCTTGCCGGAGCCGAAGCCGGTGATCGAGCAGTAGACCAGCCGCGGGTTGAGGGCCTGGGCGCGGTCCGGGCCGAGGCCGTGGCGGGCCATCGTGCCGGGGCGGAAGTTCTCCACCAGGACGTCGGCGCGGCGGACGAGCTCGACGGCGCGGGCGTGGTCGGCCGGGTCGCGCAGGTCGAGGGTGAGGGAGCGCTTGTTGCGGTTGACGGAGAGGAAGTAGGTGGCCTCGCCCTGGGCGTGCGGCGGCCCCCAGGCGCGGGTGTCGTCGCCGGTGCCGGGCTGCTCGACCTTGATCACGTCGGCGCCGAGGTCGGCCAGCAGCATGGTCAGGTACGGCGCGGCGAGGACCCGGCCGAAGTCGGCGACCAGGACGCCGTCCAGCGGGAGCCCGCTCATGCCCGGCCCCCGGGCGTCCCGGATGCGTCGGGCATGCTGCCGGGCGTGCCGGGCGTGCCGGCCGCCGAGGCCGGGGCGGGTCCGGCCGTCGCGTCGCCGGAGGGGGCGTCGCCGCGCAGGTGGGGGCGGGCCAGCAGGAGGTAGAGGCCGCCGGCCGCGAGCACGACCACGGCCGACAGCAGCACCAGGTAGTTGTCGTACCAGGCGGCGTCCGGGGTGCGGCCCCAGCAGATGTTGACGATCGCGGCGACGCCGTAGACCAGCGCGCCGACGTTCACCGCCAGGCCCCAGCGGCCGAGCCGGAAGTCCCCGCTCGGGCGCCAGCCGCGCAGCCGGGCCCGCAGGGCGGCCAGCACCACCATCTGGAACGCGAGGTAGATGCCGATGCTGGAGAAGGAGATGATCTTCGTGAGGGCTCCCTCGGAGAGCGTCGAGGCACCCACGATGATCACTCCGGGCAGCGCGGCGGCGAGCAGCAGCGCGTACGGCGGCACCCGCAGCCGGCCCGAGACGGTGGCCAGCAGCCGGCTGCCCACGATCATCCGGTCCCGGGCGAAGGAGTACGCGAGTCGGCTCGCCGCCGCCTGCAGGCTCAGCACGCAGGACAGGAAGGAGATCAGCACCACGCCGATCACTACCCGGGCGCCGGCCGCCCCGAAGGCGTCGTGCAGCACCTTCGCCACCGGGTCCGTGTCGTCGCCGGAGACCACCGCGCCGATGTCCTGGATCGACATCACTAGGGCCAGGCTGACCCCGATGGCCGCCGCGCCGCCGACGTAGATGGTGCGCCGCATCGACTTGGGGATCTGTCGACCCGGGTCGGGCACCTCCTCGGCGACGTCGCCGCAGGCCTCGAAACCGAAGAAGAGGAAGACCGCGATCAGTCCGGCGGCCAGGAAGGCGTCGGTGTAGTCGCCGTCACCGCCCGCGCCGAACCGGTCGAAGAGCACGCCGAGGCCGTGGTAGCGGTGCGTCAGCAGCAGCCAGGCGCCCACCGCGAGGGCACCGAGGAGCTCGGCGGCGAAGCCGAACATGGCCGCCGCCGACAGCACCCGGGTGCCGCCCAGGTTGATCACGGTGGCGAGCGCCAGCAGGCCCAGCGCGCACCAGACGGTCGTCGCGGTGCTCGGCTCGACGCCCAGCAGGGCGGCCACGTACGGTCCGGCGCCGTAGGAGACGGCGGCGATGGTGGACATCAGCGCCAGCAGGTAGACCCAGCCGGTCAGCCAGCCCCAGGTGCGGCCCCAGAGCCGGCGCGCCCACGGGTACACCCCGCCGGCCACCGGGAACTGGGCGACCACCTCGCTGAACACCAGTGCCACCAGCAGCTGGCCCAGGCCCGCGATCAGGAAGCTCCAGACCATCGGCGGCCCGGCGGTCCGGAGGGAGGAGGCGAAGAGGGTGTACACGCCGACGACGGGGGAGAGGTAGGTGAAGCCGAGGGAGAAGTTCGCCCACAGGCTCATGTCGCGTTTGAACTCGGAGGTGTACCCGAGGGCGGCCAGCCGTTCGGCGTCCGGGTCGGGGGAGTGGACGGTGGCACGGGCACTGGCATCGGTCATGACCTGCTCCTGGGAACGTGTCGTGATGCGTGGGGAGCGCTACGGGTTGCTGCTCGGGCCGGGGCTGCGGGAAAACATACGAGCTTGGGTTTCCAGCGGCAAGGGTGCGCGCTCGACCGGGGGTACCCTGCGGGAAACATCCGGTCGGAGGGGGATCCGGAGCGGACTCCCCACCCGGAGCCGGGGGACCGGTCCGGGGACTGGTCCGGAGGCGGGGACCGGCCCGGGGATCTGCCCGGGGACTGGTCCGAGGCGGCGATCGAGGAGGGTCCGCGTGACCACCATCGGCAGGACGACCCCGCTGCTCAGCGCCGTCCTCGCGCCACTCGCCGACCACGGGCGCGCCGATGCGGTGGCCCGCCGGATCGCCGAGGCCATCGCCCTCGGGCTGGTCGCCGACGGGGACCAACTGCCCAGCGAGAACGACCTCTCCGACCGGCTCGGCGTCGCCAACGGCACCGTCCGCGAGGCCCTCGCACTGCTCCGCGAAGCCGGACTGGTCGAGACCCGGCGCGGCCGCAACGGCGGAAGCTTCGTCCGCACCCCCGCCGAGGGCTCCGAACGCCTGCGGCTCGCCCGGCTGCGCGACCTCGCCGCCGCCGACCTGCGCGACCTCGGCGACGAGGAACTGGCCGTCTTCGGCACCGCCGCCCGGCTGGCCGCCGAACGCGCCCAGGCCGACCTCGGCCCGAGGCTCACCCGGCTGGTGCACGACCTGCGCGACGCCACCGGGACCGCCGAGCAATGCCGGGCCGACGCCCGCTTCCACATCGAACTCGCCGTCGCCGCCCAGTCGGTGCGGCTCGCCCGGCTCGCCGTCCGGCTGCAGGCCGAGCTCGGCCCGCTGCTCTGGCTGCCCGCCCCGTACGGGCCGGACCGGGAGCGCTTCGCCGAGCAGCACCGGGAGATCCTGGTCGCCGTGCTGGCCGGTGACGCGGCCGGTGCCCGGGCCGCGGCCGAGTCGCACACGGTGGCCTGTGTGCGCCATCTCGTCCGGCAGCACCTGGAGTTGGCGGACGGCGGCAGGCCGCTCGCGGACCCGGCGGTCGGACGGGCCGACGGCGAGCCGACATGACCTTCAGGTGTGAAGGTATTACCCGGCGCGCCTTCCGCGGCCGGGCGGCGTGCTGAAGCAGCAGTCCCCGCAGAGCCCGGCACCCGGACCCACCCGGTAGTAGAGGCAGCAGCTGTTCCGCCGGAACGCCGTGCCGTACGGACCGGTGCGCAGGGTGCCCGAACCGGCGAGCGGTTCACGGTCCAGCAGCTCCGCCACCAGGGGCCGCGCGGCGCCCGGCGCGTGGGCGTCCAGCACTCGCAGCGTCCCGCCGAGCGCGGAGGCGGCGTTGCCGAGCAGCAGGCGCGGGGAGAGCGGGGCGGCGGCCCGGACGGTTGCGGCCAGCGGTTCCAACTGGCCCAGCAGGACGGTCTCGTGGAGTCGGTCGGCGAGCGTGGCGGCGTCCGGCCGGGCGGACTCTGTGCGGGCGGACTCTGTGCGGATGGGATCCGTGCGGGCGGGCTCCGGCGGGGTCCACAGGTCGAGCGGGCCCTGGTCCGGGATCCGCATCCAGGCGTCCTCCAGGGTCGGGACCGTCCCCAGCAGGACGGCCGAGCCCAGCCCCACGGACCAGAAGCGGGCGGCCAGCCCCAGGTGCAGGATCGAGGCGGCGACCCGGGGTTCACCGGTGCCGAGCCGCCGTGCCACCACCCGCAGCCGCGCCGCCAGCGGCGCGTCCGGCCCGGTGCCGTACAGCTCGGCCAGCGGGCGGAAGCCCTCCGGGGGGCGCCCGGCGGGCGAGGTGCCCAGCGCGAAGTACGGCCCGACGGCGGCGAGTCGGGCGTAGTCGGGCGGTGGGCTGGTCGGCGCGGGGTTCAACGGCCCACCCCAGTTCGGTCGTTGAAACCCCCGGCC
>NZ_JBEZUT010000080.1:0-28454 GCF_040636595.1 Kitasatospora sp. NPDC036755 | reverse complement strand
ACTGCAGCACGGTGTCCAGCAGCAGCCGCAGCCGCATGTCCTCGACGCTGCGCCCCTCCCGGGCCGCCCCCGTCCCCCTGCCCCCGCTCAGAGAAGGACACGACAGAGACGATGGCAACACCCACCACCAGAGCGGCCGGCGACGGCAGCGGCCTGACCGAGATGTCCTGGGATCCGATCACCCGGATCGTGGGCAGCCTGGGCATCCACACGAAGATCGACTTCAAGCGGAAGCGGGTCGCGGAGTGCTACAGCACCTCGTCGGTCTTCCGCGGCTACAGCGTGTTCATGCGCGGCAAGGACCCGCGCGACGCCCACTTCATCACCAGCCGGATCTGCGGGATCTGCGGCGACAACCACGCCACCTGCTCCGTCTACACCCAGAACATGGCGTACGGGGTGAAGCCCCCGCACCTCGGGGAGTGGATCATCAACCTCGGCGAGGCCGCCGAGTACATGTTCGACCACAACATCTTCCAGGAGAACCTGGTCGGGGTCGACTACTGCGAGAAGATGGTCCGCGAGACCAACCCCGGCGTCCTGGAGCAGGCCGAACGCACCGAGGCCCCGCACGCCGGCGACCACGGGTACAGGACCATCGCCGACATCATGCGCTCGCTCAACCCGATCGAGGGCGAGTTCTACCGCGAGGCGCTCCAGGTCAGCCGGTACACCCGGGAGATGTTCTGCCTGATGGAGGGCCGCCACGTGCACCCCTCCACGCTCTACCCGGGCGGCGTCGGCACCGTCGCCACGGTGCAGCTGTTCACCGACTACCTGACCCGGCTGATGCGCTACGTCGAGTTCATGAAGAAGGTCGTGCCGCTGCACGACGACCTCTTCGACTTCTTCTACCAGGCCCTGCCCGGCTACGAGGAGGTCGGCCGGCGCCGCGTCCTGCTCGGCTGCTGGGGCAGCCTCAACGACCCCGACCACTGCGACTTCACCTACCGCAACATGACGGACTGGGGCCGGCGGATGTTCGTCACCCCCGGCGTCGTCGTGGACGGCAAGCTCGTCACCAACGACCTGACACAGATCAACCTGGGCATCCGCATCCTGCTCGGCAGCTCCTACTACGAGGACTGGCAGGGCAAGGACCTGTTCGTCACCCACGACCCGCTGGGCAACCCCGTCGACCCCCGGCACCCGTGGAACCAGCACACCATCCCCGCCCCGCAGAAGCGGAACTTCGACGACAAGTACAGCTGGGTGATGTCCCCGCGCTGGTTCGACGGCAAGGACCACCTCGCCCTGGACACCGGCGGCGGCCCGATCGCCCGCCTCTGGTCCACCGCCCTGTCCGGGCTGGTCGACATCGGCTACGTCAAGGCCACCGGCCACAGCGTGCTGATCAACCTGCCCCGCTCGATGACCAAGCCCGAGGTCACCTTCGAGTGGAAGATCCCGCAGTGGAGCAACGCCATCGAGCGCAACCGCGCCCGCACCTACTTCCAGGCGTACGCGGCCGCCGCCGCCCTGCACTTCGCCGAGAAGGCGCTCGACGAGGTCCGGGCCGGGCGCAGCCAGACCTGGGAGCGCTTCGAGGTGCCGGACGAGTCGATCGGCTGCGGCTTCACCGAGGCCGTGCGCGGCGTGCTCTCGCACCACATGGTGATCCGCGACGGCAAGATCGCCAACTACCACCCGTACCCGCCCACCCCGTGGAACGCCAGCGTCCGGGACAGCTACGGCACGCCGGGCCCGTACGAGGACGCGGTGCAGAACACCCCGATCTTCGAGGAGAACTCCCCGGAGAACTTCAAGGGCATCGACATCATGCGCGCGGTGCGCAGCTTCGACCCCTGTCTGCCCTGCGGCGTGCACATGTACGTCGGCGGCGGGCGCACCGTGCAGACCATGCACGTGCCCACCGGCCTGAGCGGGCTCACCGCATGACGGCCGAGCAGACCGGGCAGCGGATCCAGCAGGCCCTGGACGCCCTGGCCGACAGCGGCGCCGAGCAGGCGGGCGAGCAACTCGTCCGGGAGCTCATGGAGTTCTACGGCCAGGGCCTGGCCAGGATGGTCCCGGCACTGCCCCCGCCCGCGCTGGACCGGATGCTGGACGACCCGGCCGTGGCCGGGCTGCTGCTCCTGCACGACCTGCACCCCGAGGACCTGCCCGCCCGGATCGACCGGGCGCTGGCCGCCCTGCCCGAGCGGGTCGAGGTGACCGGCTTCGAGCCGGCCACCGGCGTGCTGCGGCTGCGCCGCACGGGCGGCGGCTGCGGCTGCGGCGAGCAGGAGGTGGCGGCCGCCCTCGCCTGCCACGCGCCCGAGGTGACGGACGTGGAGCTGGAGCGCGCCCCGCAGCTGCTCCAGATCGGTACCCGCCCGCAGCGGACCGTGGAGGCGCGATGAACAGCCGCCGGATCTCCCGGGACGGGACGGCCCTGCTGCACCGGCTGCGCGAGCCGGCCCCGCCGCGCCCCGAGCAGTGCGCCCTGTGCGGCCGCGACCTGCCCGCCGGCCACCGCCACCTGGTGGACGTCGAGGAGCGCGCCCTGGCCTGCGCCTGCACCGCCTGCGGGCTGCTGTTCCGGCAGCCGGGCGCGGCCGGCGGCCGCTACCGCGCCGTGCCGGACCGCTACCTCGCCGACCCGGCGGGCGAGTTGGACCAGCAGGCCTGGTCGGCGCTGGGCATCCCGGTCGGCACCGCCTTCCTGTTCCGCAACACCGCGCTGGACCAGTTGCTCGCCTTCTACCCCGGCCCGGCCGGCGCCACCGAGAGCGAGCTGGACGAGGCGGCCTGGCAGCGCGCCCTCGGCGGCAGCCGGCTGGCCGAGGCCCTGGAACCGGACGTGGAGGCGCTGCTGCTGCGCCGCTCCGAGGACGGCGTGGTGTGCTTCCTGGTGCCGATCGACGTCTGCTACGAGCTGGTCGGGCGGCTGCGGCGGTGCTGGCACGGCTTCGACGGCGGCGCCGAGGCGCGGGCCGAACTCGACGCGTTCTTCGCCCGGCTGGCCGAGCGGGCCCGCCCGCTGCCCGCGGAGGTGACGGTGTGACGGCGCTCGGCTTCGCCTGCACCGGCGTGCGCTCCGACCCGTACGCGGCCGGCCCGACCCTGGTCTTCCGGCTGCGGATCACGGCCCCGGCCGACGTCCGGGTGCACGCCCTCGCCCTGCACTGCCAGCTGCGGATCGAACCGGGCCGCCGGCCGTACGGGAACGAGGAGGGCGAGCGGCTCGGCGACCTCTTCGGCGGGCGGGAGCGGTGGGCGACCACGCTCAACCCGATCCAGTTCGCCACCGTGCCGCTGCTGGTGCCCGGCTTCACCGGCGAGACCGAGATCGACCTCGCGGTGCCGTGCACCTACGACCAGGAGGTGGCCTCGGCCCGCTACTTCCGGGCGCTGGACGGCGGTGAGGTGCCGCTGCTGCTGCTCTTCTCCGGCACCGCGTTCGCCGGGCCCGGCGGCTTCCAGGTCAGCCCGGTGCCCTGGGACCGGGAGGCCCGGGTGCGGATGCCGGCCGCCGTCTGGCGGGAGGCGATCGACCGGCACTTCCCCGGCAGCGGCTGGCTGCGGCTGCCGGAGGAGGTCATGGAGGAACTGCTGGCCTACCGATCCCGGCGGGCCCTGACCTCCTGGGAGGCCACCGTGCGCGAGCTGCTCACGGCGGCGGCGGTCGAGGGGACGGTCCGGTGAGCGGCTTCCCCGAGCGGATCGAGCGCGGCTTCGCGGCCGCCCGGCAGATCGCCGACGCGGTGCTGCTGGAGGGCTACGTGCTCTACCCCTACCGCGCCTCGGCGGCCAAGAACCGGCTGCGCTGGCAGTTCGGCGTCCTGGTGCCGCCCGAGTACACCGCGCAGGGCGGCGAGCACTCCCACCAGCGCACCGAGTGCGTGACGGAGGCGCGCGACGGGGACCGGCTGGCGGTCGAGCTGCGCTTCCTGCGGGTCCAGCGGCGCACCGTCGAGAAGGCCACCGCCGCCGGCTTCGAGTCCGTGGAACGGCTGGAGCTGGCCGACCGGGACCTCGTCGAGTGGGACGAGGGCGCCGAGGAGCGGATCGAACTCCTGCTCCCGGTCGAGGAGTTGGCCGGTGCGGGGGTGCAGCGGACGTTCCGGCTGCCGGGCGTCGGCGAGACCGGGCTGGTGCACGAGGACGGCGTCGTCGTCGGCCGGCTGGTGCGGCGGCGCGAACAGGTCGACGGCCTGGTCCGGCTGCGGGCCGAGGACCTGCCCGGCCCGTACCGGGCGCAGCGGCTGACCGTGGAGGTGGAGAACACCTCCGACTGGCGGCCGTCCCGGCACGCCACCCGCGACCAGGCGCTGCCGCGCTCGCTGGTCTCCGCCCACCTGCTGCTCGGGCTGGAGCACGGCCGCTTCCTGTCCGTCACCGACCCGCCCGAATGGGCCCGCCCGGCGGTCGAGCGGTGCCGCAACGAGCGCACCTGGCCGGTGCTGGCCGGGCCGGAGGGTGAGCGCGGGGTGCTGCTCTCCTCGCCGATCATCCTGGAGGACCACCCGAGGGTCGCCCCGGAGAGCCTCGGCACGCTGTACGACGCCACCGAGATCGACGAGATCCTGGCGCTGCGGACGGCGGCCCTGACCGAGGAGGAGAAGCGGGAGGCCCGGGGCACCGACGAACGCGCCGGCGCCGTGATCGAGCTGGCCGACTCCATGCCGCCCGAGGTGCTGGAGCGGCTGCACGGGGCGATCCGCGGGCTGCGCGAGGTCACCGGCGGCGGCGCCGCCGAAGGGGGTGAACAGCCGTGGTGGGACCCTGGCAACGACCCGGGCGTCGACCCCGAGCGGGACCGGGTGCTGGTCGACGGCCGCGAGGTGGGCGCCGGCAGCCGGGTGCTGCTGCGGCCCGGCCGCCGGCGCACCGACGCCCAGGACCTCTTCCTGGACGGCCGGACCGGCCTCGTGGAGGCGGTGCTGCACGACCTCGACGGCTCGGTGCACCTGGCCGTCACGGTGGAGGACGACCCGGGTGCCGACCTCTGGCGGGCCCAGGGGCGCTTCCGGTACTTCCAGCCGGACGAGGTCACGCCGCTGGAGGGTCCGTGACGAGCCGTACGGTACTGGTCGCCGGGGTGGGCAACATCTTCCTCGGCGACGACGGCTTCGGGGTCGAGACCGTCCGGCGGCTGTCCGCCCACCCGCTGCCGGACGGCGTCGAACTGGTCGACGTCGGCGTACGCGGCGTGGACCTGGCGTACCGGCTGCTCGACGGCTACCGCACCGCCGTCCTGGTGGACGCCACCTGCCGCGGCGGCGAGCCCGGCACCGTCTACCTGATCGAGGCGGACGCCGGGCAGCCGCTGGAACCGCCGGTCCTGGACGGCCACCGGATGGGACCGGACGCCGTACTGGCGCTGCTCGCCACGCTCGCCGCCGGCACCGGCGGCGAACCGCCCGAGCGGGTCCTGGTGGTCGGCTGCGAGCCGGCCTCGCTGGAGGAGGGCATCGGGCTCAGCGAGCCCGTCACCGCCGCCGTGGCGGAGGCGGTCCGAGTGGTCCTGCGGGTCGTGGACGAGGCCGCGCAGCCGGAGAAGGAGACGACAGCATGCTGAGGAAACTGTTCTGCGCCGCCCTGCTGGTGGGGATCGGCGCGGCCGTCTGGCAGAGCCTGCCGGACATCAAGCGGTACCTGCACATCTCCCGGATGTGAGGCGCGGACTGCTGCGAACGGTGCAGCCCCGCACCCGGTGGCGGCGCGGCTTCGGGCCGACGCCGCCACCGGGCCCTGTAATGGGGCCCGTCGCCGCCGCCCGCTCCGGGAAGGGGTCTCCGTGCACGAGATGTCGATCGCCGAAGCCGTCGTCGAGCAGGTCGAGACGGCCGCGCGCGAACACGGGGCCGCCGGGGTGGCGCGGGTGCGGCTGCGGGTGGGCGAGCTGGCCGGCGTGGTGCCCGAGGCCCTCGACTTCTGCTTCGAACTGGCCTGCGCCGGAACGCCGGTGGCGGGCGCGGTGCTGGAGACCGAGCCCGTCGTGGCCCGGGCCCGCTGCACCCCCTGCGCGGTCGAGTGGGCGGTCGGGATGCCGCCGGACCTCGGCTGTCCGAGGTGCTCCGGCGGTGGCGGCGTGGAGCTGCTGTCCGGGCGTGAGCTGCAGATCCTCGACGTCGAGTGGGCCCGGCCCCAGGACGTCCGGGCCGAACAGAAAGGCTGATGCCGATGTGCCGCACGGTCGACCTCCGTCAGGCGGTCCTCGCCCGCAACGACGACAGCGCCCGCCGGCTGCGGGCGGCGCTGGAGGCGCGGGGGACGGTCGCGGTCAACCTGCTGTCCAGCCCCGGCAGCGGGAAGACCGCGCTGCTGGAGGCAGAGCTGGGGCTGGCCCGGCAGCGCGGGGTGGATGTCGCCGCGCTCACCGCCGACCTCGCCACCGAGAACGACGCCCGGCGGCTGGCCCGCTCGGGCGCCCCGGTGAAGCAGGTGCTCACCGACGGGCTCTGCCACCTGGAGGCGCGGATGCTCGCCGGGCACCTGGACGGCTGGCTGCCGCAGGACTGCCGGCTGCTGTTCGTGGAGAACGTCGGCAACCTGGTCTGCCCGGCCGCCTACGACCTCGGCGAGACGCTGCGGGTGGTGCTGGCCTCGGTGACCGAGGGCGAGGACAAGCCGCTCAAGTACCCGACGGCCTTCGGGCTGGCCAACCTGGTGCTGGTGACCAAGGCGGACCTCGCCGCGGCCGCCGAGTTCGACGAGGCCGCGTTCCTGGCCAACGTCCAGCGGGTCAACCCCGGGGTGGAGGTGCTGAACACCTCGGCCCGCACGGGCCAGGGCGTCGGGGCGCTGCTGGACCGGGCGCTGGCCGTCCTGGACGGGGCGCGGCCGCACCGGCCGGTGATGGAGGTGCCGCCGCCGCACTCGCACGCCGACGAGCACGAGCATGACCACGAACACGGCCCCGGGCATGACCACGAACACGGCCACGACCACGAGCATGACCACGGCCGCGAGCACGGCCACTGGCACTCCCCGGTGGGGGACAGCGCGTGACGGCCGGTCACCCCGGCCTCGACCGCGAGCGGCGGCGGGTCGCCGTCCGCGGCCTGGTGCAGGGGGTCGGCTTCCGCCCGTTCGTCCACACCCTGGCCGGCGAGCTCGGGCTGGCCGGCACCGTCACCAACACCGGCGAGGGCGTCCTGGTCGAGGTCGAGGGCAGCCCGGACGCCCTGGACGCCTTCTGCCGCCGGGTGGCCGGCGACGCGCCGCCGCTCGCCCAGGTGCACTCGGTGGACCACGCGCCGCTCACCGCCACCGGCGCCACCGGCTTCCGGATCGTCCCGTCCAGCCCCGGAGGCCCCCGCACCACCCTGATCCCGCCGGACACCGCGACCTGCGCCGACTGCCTCACCGAACTCGCCGACCCGGCCGACCGCCGCCACCGGCACCCCTTCATCAGCTGCACCAACTGCGGCCCCCGGCACACCATCGTCACCGGTCTGCCCTACGACCGGGCCAACACCACGATGGCCGGCTTCCCGATGTGCCCGGACTGCGCCCGGGAGTACGCCGACCCCGCCGACCGCCGCTTCCACGCCCAGCCCGTCGCCTGCCACGCCTGCGGGCCCACCCTCGCGCTGACCGTGCCCGGCCGCCCCGGACTCGGCGGGGAACGCGCCCTGACAGAGGCTCGGCGGCTACTGGCCGGGGGAGCCGTCCTCGCCGTCAAGGGCATCGGCGGCTACCACCTGGCCTGCGACGCCCGCGACCCCGCGGCCGTCGCCCTGCTGCGCCGGCGCAAGCGGCGCGGCGACAAGCCCTTCGCCGTGATGGCCCGCGACCTCGCCACCGTCGAGCGCCTGCTGCCCGTCGACCCGGTCGAGCGGGAACTGCTCACCGGGCCGGTACGGCCGATCGTCCTGCTGCGCCGCACCGGCCGGCCGCTGCCCGAGGGGGTGGCGCCGGGCAGCCCCGACCTCGGGGTGATGCTCCCGTACACGCCGCTGCACCACCTGCTGCTCGCCGCCCCCGGGCCGGACCTGCTGGTGATGACCAGCGCCAACCTCTCCGGCGAGCCGATCGTCACCGAGGACCGGGACGCGCTGGAGCGGCTCGCCCCGCTGGTCGACGGCTGGCTCACCCACGACCGGCCGATCCACGTGCCCTGCGAGGACTCGGTGGTGCGGGTGGTGGACGGCGAGCAGCTGCCGCTGCGCCGCTCGCGCGGGTACGCGCCGCTGCCGATCCCGCTGCCGGTGCCCGTCCGCCCGGCCCTGGCGGTCGGCGGCGACCTCAAGAACGTGTTCGCCCTCGCCCGGGACGGCTACGCCTGGCTGTCCGGTCACATCGGCGACATGGACGACCTGGCCACCCTGAGGGCCTTCGACCGGGCGGTCGAACAGCTCGGCACGGTCAGCGGGGTGCGGCCCGAACTGCTGGTCGCCGACCGGCACCCCGGCTACCGCTCGCTGCGGCACGCCGAGCGGACCGCCGCCGGCCGGCCGGTGCGCCGGGTGCAGCACCACCACGCCCACCTCGCCGCGGTGATGGCCGAACACGGCCTGGACGGCGGCCGGCCGGTACTCGGGGTGGCCTTCGACGGCACCGGCTACGGCGAGGACGGCGCGATCTGGGGCGGCGAGGTGCTGCTCGCCGACTACGACGGGTTCCGCCGCCTCGCCCACCTCGAGTACGTGCCGCTGCCGGGAGGGGACGCGGCCGTGGCGCGCCCGTACCGGACAGCGCTCGCCCACCTGCGCGCGGCCGGGCTGCCCCGGACGCCCGGGCTGCCGCCGGTCGAAGCCTGCGGGGCGGGGGAACTCTCGCTGTTGGAAAGGCAGTTGGAGCGCGGTCTGAACTGTGTGCCGACCTCCAGCATGGGCCGGCTGTTCGACGCGGTGTCCTCGCTCGCCGGGATCTGCCACCGGGCCGGCTACGAGGCCCAGGCGGCGATCGAACTGGAGGCGGCGGCCTGCGGGTCCGGCCCGGCGGAGGGCTACGCCTTCGGTCTGTCGGCGCGGGCGGACGGCTGGAGCGCCGACCCCGGGCCGGTGCTGGCCGCCGTGGTGGCCGACGTGACCGCGGGCGCCCCCGCCGGGCTGGTCGCCGCGCGCTTCCACGGCGCGGTGGCGGGGCTGGTCCGGCAGGTCTGCTCGGCCGTCCGGGACCGCCACGGCACCACCACCGTGGCGCTCAGCGGCGGAGTCTTCGCCAACGCGCTGCTCTCCTCGGCCTGCGCGAGCGGCCTCGGGGAGGACGGCTTCACCGTACTGCGGCACCGCCGGGTGCCGCCCAACGACGGAGGGCTGGCGCTGGGCCAGCTGATGGTGGCCGCCCGGTCGTCGGCCACCCGGGAGGAGTGAGAGCGGATGTGCCTGGCGGTGCCCGGCAGGGTGACGGAGATCGGGGAGCGGGACGGGACCAGGATGGCGGTGATGGACTTCGGCGGCGTGGTCAAGGACGTGTGCCTGGAGTACCTGCCGGACCTGGCGGTGGGGGAGTACGCGATCGTCCACGTGGGCTTCGCGCTGCAGCGGCTGGACGAGGAGTCGGCCCGGAGCACCCTGGCCCTCTTCGAGGAACTCGGCCTGCTGCAGGAGGAGTTCGGCGATCCGTGGGAGGCCGCCGCGGTGGCCGGAGAGGCCGAGGAGGCCGGACGGTGAAGTACCTGGAGGAGTTCCGCAACCCCGAGCTGGCCGCCGGACTGATCGCCGACATCAGGGCGACGGTCACCCGGCCGTGGGCGCTGATGGAGGTCTGCGGCGGCCAGACGCACAGCATCATCCGGCATGCCATCGACCAACTGCTGCCGGAGGAAGTCGAGTTGATCCACGGGCCGGGCTGCCCGGTGTGCGTCACCCCGCTGGAGGTGATCGACCGGGCGCTGGCGATCGCGGCCCGGCCCGGAGTGGTCTTCTGCTCCTTCGGGGACATGCTGCGGGTGCCGGGAACCGACCGGGACCTGTTCCGGGTCCGCGGCGAGGGCGGCGACGTCCGGGTGGTGTACTCGCCGCTCGACGCCCTGCGGATCGCCCGGGAGAACCCGGGCAAGGAGGTGGTCTTCTTCGGCATCGGCTTCGAGACCACCGCCCCGCCGAACGCCATGGCCGTCCACCTGGCCAGGAAGCAGGGCCTGCGCAACTTCAGCATGCTGGTCTCGCACGTCCGGGTGCCTCCCGCCATCGACGCGATCATGGAGTCGCCGGACTGCCGGGTCCAGGGCTTCCTCGCCGCCGGGCACGTGTGCAGCGTGATGGGCACCGCCGAGTACCCGGCGCTGGCGGAGCGCCACCGGGTGCCGATCGTCGTCACCGGCTTCGAGCCGCTGGACATCCTGGAGGGGATCCGGCGCACCGTACGGCAGCTGGAGCACGGGGAGCACGCCGTGGACAACGCCTACCCGCGGGCCGTGCGCGCCGAGGGCAACCCGGCGGCCCGCGCCATGCTGGAGGACGTGTTCGAGGTGGCCGACCGCGCCTGGCGGGGCATCGGCGTGATCCCGCGCAGCGGGTGGCGGCTCTCGCCGCGCTACCGGGACCACGACGCCGAGCACCGCTTCGACGTCGCGGGGATCACCACCCGGGAGCCCGCCGAGTGCCGCAGCGGCGAGGTGCTCCAGGGGCTGCTGAAGCCCCACGAGTGCGAGGCCTTCGGCAGCGTCTGCACCCCGCGCACGCCGCTCGGCGCCACGATGGTGTCCAGCGAGGGGGCCTGCGCGGCGTACTACCTGTACCGGCGCCTCGGCGTGCCGGGCGTGTCCGTCCGGGCCGAGGGGCCCGGGGAAGCCCGGGCGGTCCGGGAAACCCAGCAGCCCCGGGAGGCGGGTCGCGTTGGCTGACACCGAACTGCTCACCGGAACGGGCACCGAACTCCCCGCCGAGCGGCCGGACTTCTCCGGCTGGAGCTGCCCGCTGCCGCTGCGCGACCACCCCCGGGTGGTGATGGGCCACGGCGGCGGCGGGGCGCTCTCCGCCGAACTGGTGCAGAACCTCTTCGCGCCGGCCTTCGGCGGCCCGGTGCTCGCCGGGCTCGGCGACTCCGCCGTGCTGGAGCTCGGTGGCGCCCGGCTCGCCTTCTCCACCGACTCCTACGTGGTGCGGCCGCTGTTCTTCCCCGGCGGCTGCATCGGCGACCTCGCGGTCAACGGCACGGTCAACGACCTCGCCATGAGCGGGGCCCGGGCGGCGTACCTGTCCTGCGGCTTCATCCTGGAGGAGGGGGTGGAGATGGCCGTGCTGGACCGGGTCGCCCGGGCGGTCGGCGCGGCCGCCCGCACCGCCGGGGTGGAGATCGTCACCGGGGACACCAAGGTCGTCGAGGCCGGGCACGGGGACGGCGTCTACCTGAACACCGCCGGGATCGGGCTCGTCCCCGCCGGGGTCGACATCCGGCCGCAGCGGGCCCGGCCCGGCGACGTGGTGATCGTCAGCGGGCCGATCGGGCTGCACGGGGTGGCGATCATGAGCGTCCGGGAGGGCCTGGAGTTCGGGGTCGAGGTGCGCAGCGACAGCGCGGCGCTCGGCGGACTGGTCGAGGCGATGCTCGCGGCCACCGCCGACCTGCACGTGCTGCGCGACCCCACCCGGGGCGGACTGGCGGCGGCGCTCAACGAGATCGCCGCCGCGGCCGGGGTGGGCGTCGTGCTCAGCGAGCGCGACGTCCCCGTCCCGGAGCCGGTGGCCAACGCCTGCTCCGTGCTCGGCCTGGACCCGATGTACATCGCCAACGAGGGCAGGCTGGTCGCCTTCGTCCCGCGCGGGGCGGCGGACGCGGTGCTCGCCGCGATGCGCGCCCACCCGCGGGGAGCGGAGGCGGTGGTGATCGGCGAGTGCGTCGAGGAGCACCCGGGGATGGTCGTCGCCCGGACCGGGTTCGGCGGCACCCGGGTGGTCGACCTGCCGATGGGTGAACAGCTGCCGCGGATCTGCTGACGCCGCGCAGGTCGAATCCGGTGCCGCCCCGGGGAGCAGGATCCCCGGGGCGGCACCGGCGTGTGCGGGCCGGGAGGGTTCACCAGCCCCGGCGGTCCAACGGGGTGCCGTGGCCGGACCGGAGGTGCCGGACGAGGGTGCGGCGCAGCTCTCGGTCGTGGTCGGTCTCGACGGGCAGGTCGAGCTGGACGATGTCCACGCCCGCCGAGCGGAGGAGCCCGATCCGGGCCGCGACGGTGGCCGGCGAGCCGGTGTACGCGGCGGTGAGGGAGCGGCGCACGTAGGCCGCCACCTGCTCGTCCCCGTGGCCCGGGTCGGAGCGGCCGCGCTCGCGGTCCCGGTCGAGCTGGACGGCCTCCCGCCAGCGGCCGCCGGCGCCCCCGGCGGTGAGCCGCAGGGCGTCCCGGCGCAGCCGGCGGACCCGGTCGCGGGCCTCCTCGTCGGTGTCGGCGAGGACGACGGTGAGGTGCCGCCAGATCCGCAGGGTCCGGCCGTGGGCGGCGGCCGCGGCGCGGACCAGGGCGATCCGCCGCCGGGTGTCGGGCAGCGGCAGCGGGCTGACGGCGTACACCTGCGCGTAGCGGGCGGCGAGTTCGAGGCCCTGCGGGGACGAGCCGCCGAAGGAGAGCAGCTCGCCGCCGGGGTCCGGGTGCAGGCCGGGGCGGGCGGCCGTCACGGCGTAGAACTCGCCCTTGTGGTCGATGTCCTGGTCGGCGGTCAGGTAGCGGGTGAACAGGTCAAGGTACTCCTCGGCCCGGCGGTAGCGGTCGGCCTTGTCGAGGAGGTCGCCGTCGCGGGCCGTGTCGAGGTCGCTGGAGCCGATGATGACGTGGGCCGCCGCCCGGCCGCCGGAGAGGCGGTCCAGGGTGGCCAGGGAGCGGGCGGCGACGGTCGGGGCGGTGGTGCCGACCCGGTGGGCGACGGCGATCCGCAGCCGGGTGGTGGCGGCCAGCGCCCAGGAGGCCACCAGCCAGGGGTCGGGCCAGGAACTGGACTGCACCACCAGGGCGCTGTCCAGCCCGTCCTCCTCGTTCTCGCGCGCGGTGCGGGCGACGTGGGCCGGGTCGGCGGTGCGGTCGCGGCCGTCCGGCGCCCAGCGCAGGGCCTGCCGCTCCTGCGGGGTGTCGCCGGGAACGGGTGCGGCGCGGACCCCGCCGCGGATCTCCAGGGGCACGGCTACTCCTCGGATCGAAGGTGGCGGGGCGGGTCAGAGGGCGGCCGGGCCGAGCCGGGCCAGGGTGTCGAGCAGCTTGGCCCGGCTGACGAACACCTCGGGCGGCAGCGACACGTACAGCTGGATGGTGGTGACGCCCGGGCGGTGGTAGGCGAGGATGCGCTCGCGGCACTCCTCGGGCGAGCCGCTGACGAAGAGCCCGTCGACGACCTCGTCCGGCAGGGCCTTCTGGGCGCCCTCCGGGTCCCCCGAGGCCCAGAGCCGGTGGGTCTCGGCGAGCAGGTCGCCGTGGCCCAGCCACTCGTGGAACTTGCGGTACGGCTCGCGGTTGAGGATCCAGGCCAGGAAGGGCCGGGTGGCGCGGTGGGCGTAGTCGGTGTCCTCGGTGGGGCAGACGAAGACCTTCACCACCAGCTCCTTGCCGGGCGGCTGCGGGCCGACGGTGTCCAGGATCTTCGGCACGTCGTGCGGGAACAGCAGGTTGGTGATGACGCCGTCGCCCTCGTTGAAGCCGAGCCGGAGCATGTTGGGCCGCAGGGCGCCCAGGATCACCTTGACCGGTTCGGCCGGCGGGTGCGGCAGCCGGTAGCCGGTGATGTCGAAGGTGTCGAACCCGCCGGTGACGTACTCGCCGCGCAGCGCCCGGGTGACGAAGCGCAGCACGTCCCTGGTCCGCTTGAACGGCTCGTCGAAGGGGATGCCGTTGATGTCGGTGACATGGGCGGGGACGGAGGCGCCGATGCCCAGCAGGACGCGGCCCGGGGCGAGTTGGGCGAGCGTCGCGGCGGTCTGGGCGAGCACCGCGGGGCCGCGGGTGTGCACCGGGACGATGCCGGTGGCGATCCGCAGCGACGGGGACCACGCGGCGGTGGCGGCCAGCGGGGTGAAGGCGTCGGTGCCGCCGCCCTCGGCGCTCCACACGTCGGTGTAGCCGAGGTCGGGCAGCCGCTCGACCAGGAAGCGGTGCCGGTCGATGGTCAGGCCCGGCAGGGGCAGGGTGATGCCCCACTTGGGCGGCTGGGTCTCGGTGTGGTGGGGCGGGTACGGGGTGGTCATCGGACGGCGGTCCTTCCGGGGGTGCTCGGGCGCGGTGCTGGGGACGGTGGGGCCGGAGTGGTCAGCCGACCCACACCGTGGTGAGGTCGAGGAACCAGGACCGCGGCTGGACGAGTCCGTGGACCTTCGGCGAAAGGGCCCGCGGGTTGCGGTCGTTGACGACGAACAGCCACGGCGCGTCCTGGGTGACGCGGGCCAGGGCCTGGCGGTACCCGGCCTGCCGGGTGGCCTGGTCCGGGTCGGCGGCCGAGGAGGCGAGCAGCCCGTCGACCGCGGGGTCGGCGTAGTGGCCCGTCCAGAACGGGCTCTTGGAGCCGATGAACAGCGGCAGCAGCGCCTCGGACTGGAACAGCGTCGTGGACTGGGCGACGGCGTCGGACCCGAGTGCCACCTGGCCCTTGGCCTCGGCGCCGATCAGGGTGGTCCAGTCGGTGGTGCGCAGCTCGACCTTGATGCCGACGGCGGCGAGGTCCCGCTGGAGGGCCTCGGCGATCGGCACCGGCAGCAGGTTGCCGCTGCCGCCGGTGGGCACGGTGACGGAGGTGCTGAAGCCGTTCGGCAGGCCCGCCTCGGCGAGCAGCCGGCGTGCCCGGGCCGGGTCGTGGGAGTACACGTCGCCGGCCGGGTCGTAGGCGGCGGTGGCCCGGGGCGCGGCCTGGTAGGCGGGGTCGGCGGTGCCGTGCAGCAGCTTGTCGGCGATGGCCTCGCGGTCGATCGCGTAGTTGGCGGCCCGGCGCACCAACGGGTTGTCCCAGGGGGCCTTGGAGGTGTCCAGGATCCAGTACCAGAGGTGGTCGTAGCTGTTGGTGGCGACGGTGACGCCGTCGGCCTTGAGGCTGTCGATGTCGTCCGGGTTGGGGTACTCGATCCAGTTGACGCCGCCGGAGCGCAGGGCGGCGGTGCGGGCGGCGGCGTCCGGGAGCGCCTTGATCACGAGCCGGTCCAGCTTGGGGGCGCCGCGCCAGTAGCCCTTGTTGGCGGCGAGTTCGATCTGCTGGCCCTCGGTCTGCGAGACGAAGGAGAACGGGCCGGTGCCCACCGGGTGGCGGCCGAAGTCCGCCGACCCGGTCTTGCGGACGGCGGTCGGGCTGGCGATCAGGACGTGGGCGAGGTCCTCCGGGAAGTGGCCGTTGGGCTCGGTGGTGACCAGTTCGACGTGGTCGGCGTCGGTCTTGCGGTAGGAGGCGATGTCCCCCGCGTACTCCGCGGCGGCGGCGCCGAGGGCGTCGGTGTACTCGGGGCTGCTCTTGTCGAGGTAGCGCGCCAGGTTGAACACGACGGCGTCGGCGTCGAAGGGGGTGCCGTCCTGGAACGTCACGCCCTTGCGCAGGGTGAAGGTCCAGGTCTTGCGGTCGGCGGCGACCTGCCAGTCGGTGGCGAGCGCGCCGGTGACGACCGGCGGCTTGTCGGTGCCCTGGAGCAGCTCGTAGCGGGTGAGGCCCTCGTAGAGCTGGAAGGAGACCAGCCGCTTGCCCTCGAAGCCGGCGCCGCCGATCACGGTGTCGGTGTTGGGCAGCTTGCCGGTGGCGCCGACGACCAGGGTCCCGCCGCGGCCGTCGCCGCCCGCCCCGGCGGAGCCGCCGCCGGGCCCGGCGCAGCCGACGGCCGCGCCGAGCAGGGCGACGGCGGCCGGCAGGGCGACGGCTCTGGAGCGGGTACGGGCGGTGCGCTTCATGGTGATTCCTCGTCGGTTCGGTGGTGCTCGGTGGTACTCGGCGGTGCTTCGGCGGTACGGCGTGCGGGGCGGGCCGGTGGACCGGCGGCCTGGCGGCGGTCAGGGAGCGGAGGGGGCGGTGCCGGTGGCGGCGTCCAGCAGCGCCCGGGTGTACGGGTGCGCGGGGGAGTCCCAGAGGCGGTCGGCCGGGCCCTCCTCGACCACCCGGCCGTCCCGCAGCACCAGCACCCGGTGGGCGAGGTGGCGGACCACCGCGAGGTCGTGGGAGATGAACAGGTAGGCCAGGCCGGTGCGTTCGCGCAGCTCGGTGAGGAGGTCGAGCAGCCGGGCCTGCACGCCGCGGTCCAGGGCGGAGGTCGGCTCGTCGCAGACCAGCAGGTCCGGCCCGGTGGCCAGGGCCCGGGCGACGGCCACCCGCTGCAGCTGCCCGCCGGACAGTTCGCGCGGGTAGCGGGCGGCGAGTGCGGGCTCCAGGCCGACCCGGTCGAACAGCCGGGCGACGGCCTCGCCGCGCTCCGCGCGCGGGGTGCCGTGCAGCCGCAGCGCGAAGGCGACCGCCTCCCCGGCCCGCAGGCTCGGGTTGAGCGAGCCGCGCGGGTGCTGGGGGACGAACTGGAGCCGGCCCCGCAGCGCGCGGTCGGCCCGGCCGCGCAGCCGGTGCGGGTCGCGGCCGGCGAAGCGGACGGTGCCGGTGTCGGGGGCCAGCAGGCCGAGGGCGAGGCGGGCCAGGGTCGACTTCCCGGAGCCGGACTCGCCGACCAGGCCGACCGTCTCGCCGGGCGCGAGGGCGAGGCTGACGCCGTCCAGTGCGGTCTGGCCGCCGTAGCGCTTGCCGACGGCGTCCAGGACGAGCAGCGGGGCGGTGGTGTCGTGGTCGGCGCTCATCGGCGGGCTCCCGGTTCGGCGGCCACCAGGGCGGCGGTGAAGGCGTGCTCGGGCGTTTCCAACAGCCGCTCGGCCGGGCCGAGTTCGACGACCCGGCCGGCGCGCATGACGGCCACCGTGCCGCCGATCCGGCGGGCCACGGCGAGGTCGTGGGTGACGACCAGCAGGGCGATGCCGCGCTCGGCGCGCAGGGCGGTGAACAGGTCCAGGATCCGGCCGCGGACCAGCGCGTCCAGCGCGGTGGTCGGCTCGTCGGCGATCAGCAGCTCCGGGCCGCAGCAGACCGCGAGGGCGATCGCGGCGCGCTGGCGCAGGCCGCCGGAGAGCTCGTGGGGGTGGGCGCGGGCCCGCCGGGCGGGGTCGGGGACGTCGACGGCGGCGAGCAGTTCGGCGGCGGTGCGCAGCCGTTCGCGCCGGGAGAGGCGGCGCCGGTTGGTGATCGACTCGGTGACCTGCTCGGCGATCCGGACCACCGGGTTGAGCGAGGTCATCGGGTCCTGGTGGACCATGGCGATGCCGGTGCCGAGGAGTGCGGCGCGGCGGGCGGGGGTGGCGGCGAGCAAGTCCTCGCCGTTCAGCCGGACCTCGCCGGTGGCGACGGCCCGGGTGGTGCGCGATTCGACGCCGAGGACGGTGCGGGCGAGCACGGACTTGCCGGAGCCGGACTCGCCGACCACGCCGAGGCACTCGCCGGCCGCGATGGTGAGGCCGACGCCGTGCAGGACGTGCAGGGAGCGGCCGTCGGGGGTGTGCAGGACGGTGTCCAGCGAGCGGACGTCGAGGACGGGGGCGGAGGTCATCCGCGCGCTCCCTTCGCAGCGGCGGGGCCACCCGAACGCAGGTGCTCCCCGAGGTAGTTGAGGGCGAGGACGGTCAGGCAGAGCACCGCCGCGGGCGCCAGCGAGATCCACGGCGCGCTGCCGAGGGTGGTGCGGCCCTCGGCGATGATGCCGCCCCAGGAGGGCTCCGGCGGGCGCAGCCCGAAGCCGAGGAAGCTGAGCGAGCCCTCGGCGACGATGGCGACGGTGGTGGCGGTGAAGGCGAAGGTGAGCGCGACCGGCACGACGTGCGGGACGATCTCGCGGCGCAGGACGCGCAGCGGGGCGGTGCCGATCATCCGGGCGGCCTGGACGAAGCCGCGTTCGGTGAGGGAGAGCACCACGGCCCGTACCACCCGGGTGAAGTGGGGGACGGTGAACAGCCCGATGAGCGTGCCGATCACGGTGAGGCTCGGGCCGCGCATCGAGACCACGATCATCACCAGGATCAGGCTGGGGACGGACATCAGCAGGTCGGTCGCGAAGCCGATCGCCTTGTCGACCGGGCCGCGGAACCAGCCGGCGGCGAGGCCGAGGGTGCCGCCGCCGAGCAGGCCGACCAGGATGGTCAGGGCGGCGACGGTGAAGGAGGCGCGGGCGCCGGCGACGGTGCGCTGCAGGATGTCCCGTCCGGAGCCGTCGGTGCCCAGCCAGTGGCCGGGGCCGGGGGCGGCGGCGGGGTGGGCGAAGTCGCCGTGCAGCGGGTCGAAGCCGGGCAGCAGCGGCAGCAGCAGGGCGGCGAGGGCGACGACGGCCAGCCAGGCCGCGGCGGCGAGCACCCCGGCGGGCGGCCGGCGCCGGGTGGCGACGGTCGCGGGCTCGGCGGGCTCGGCGGGTGCGGCGGTCACGGTCTCAGCGGTGCTCATGGGCGATCCTCGGGTCGATCGTGCGGTACAGCAGGTCGACCGCGAGGGTGGCCGCGACCACGCCGAGGGCGCTGACCACCACCACGGCCTGGACGACCGGGAAGTCCCGACCGGCGATGGCCCCGGCGGCCAGGCTGCCGACGCCGGGGACGGCGAACAGCGACTCGACCAGCACCGAGCCGCCCAGTGAGGTCCCGATGCCGATCCCGACCAGCGTCACCAGCGGCAGGCTGGACGGCCGCAGGGCGCGGCGCAGCAGCAGCCGGGTGGTGCCCATGCCGCGGCTGCGGGCGGCGGCGATGTACGGCTGGTCGAGGGTGTCGATCAGCTGTCCGCGCAGGGTGCGGGTGAACACGGCGGCCTCGGTGAGGCCGAGGGTGAGGGCGGGCAGGACGAGGTGGCGCAGGTTCTCGGCCGGGTCCTCGGTGAACGGGGTCCAGCCGGTGGCGGGCAGCACGCGCAGCTGGACGGCGGCGATCCAGATGAGCAGCAGGCCGAGGGCGAAGCCGGGGACGGCGAGCCAGCCGAAGGTGCCGGCGGTGGCGATCCGGTCGAAGGTGCCGCCGGGCCGCCAGGCGGAGAGCAGGGCGACGGGCACGGCCAGGCAGAGCGCCACCAGCTGGGCGGCGAGGAAGAGTTCGAGGGTGACGGGGATGCGGTCGGCGAGTTCGGTGGTGACGGCCGCTCCGGTGGACAGCGAGTGGCCGAGGTCGCCGTGCAGGGCGTCGGCGATCCACTGCCAGGTGGCGGCGAGCACGTTGCGGTCCAGGCCGAGCCCGGCCTCGTAGACGGAGATCTGTTCGGGGGTGGCGGTGGGGCCGAGGGCGGCGACGGCGGGTGAGCCGGGCATCAGGTGGGGCAGGGCGAGCGCGGCGACGGTGACGAGCAGCAGCACGGCCGCGGCGCGGCCGAGCCGTCCGCCGTACCGCAGGGCGGTCCGGGTGCCGGGGGTCATCGCTTCACCCACAGGGTGGCGGGGGAGACGCCGAGGACGGTGCGCCTGGACAGGTCGGGCAGTCCGCCGACCCTGGCGGCGCCGAGGTAGCCGACGGTGTTCTCGGTGAGGAAGGCCATCGGGGCTTCGTCGACGACCCGCTGGGCGGCCTGGCGGTAGGCGGCGGTCCGCTTGCCGGGGTCGGTCGAGGCGCGGCCCGCGGCGATCGCCCGCGCGGTCTCGGGGTCGGACCAACCCATGAAGTTGTAGGGGGAGTCGGGCAGGTAGAGGCTGCCGAGCGCGGTGTCGGTGTCGCCGAACATGCTGGTGATGAAGTCCATCACCTGGAACTTGCGCTGGAGCATCGCGGTGCCCAGGGCGGCCTGGTCGAGCGGCTTGACGGTCATCCTGATCCCGGCTTCGCCGAGCATCTGCTGGAGCACGGTGGCGCGCTGCTGGGCCTCGGGGCGGCTGTCGACGAGGTACTCGAAGGCGAGGTCGGGGTGGCCGGCCTCGGCGAGCAGGGCGCGGGCCCGGGCCGGGTCGTGGGCCGGGTGGCCGGCGGTGCCGCGGTACGGGGAGCGGGATCCGATCGGGCCGTCGGAGACGCTGCCCTGGCCGAGGAAGACGACCTTCTCCAGGGCGTCGCGGTCGATCGCGTACTGGACCGCCCGGCGGACCCGGACGTCGTCGAAGGGCGCGGCCTTGGTGTTGAAGACGACGGTGCTGGTGGAGCCGGGCCCGGTGGCGGTGCGCAGCCCGTCGGCGGGGGCCTGCTTGAGCTGGCTGGGCGTCTCGGTCCAGATCAGGTCGGTGTCGCCGGAGCGCAGCGACTGGTAGCGGCTGTCGGCGTCGGGCAGCACCCGGTAGACGAGTTTGTCGGCGTGCCCCTTGGCACCCCAGTACGCGGGGTTGCGGGTGAGGGTGACGGACACTCCGGGCTGGACGCTCTCGACGGTGTACGGGCCGGAGCCGACGGCGGGGGAGTCGCCGCTGGGCGCTTCGGAGACGTAGCCGAGGGCGCGGGTGAACAGGTTGGGGAAGGCGGCGTCGGGTGCCTTGAGGGTGAAGGCGACGCTGGTCGGGCCGTTGACGGTGGTGGCGGCGATGGCGGCCGCGTCGAGGGCGCAAGCGCACTTGCTCTCCGGCTTGGCGAGCCGGGTCACGTGGTCGGCGACGGCCTGGGCGTCCAGCGGCTTGCCGTCGCTGAACGTGACGCCCTCGCGCAGGTCGAGGGTCCAGACGGTGGCGTCGGCGTCGGGGGTGAAGGACTTGGCGAGGTAGGGCTCGACGGTGCCGTTGTCGCCGTTGACCATCAGCGGGTCGTAGAGGGCGTTGGCGAGGACCATCATCGGCATCTGGGTCAGGGTGCCGTCGGCGGGGTCGAGTTTGGCGAACGGCCGGTCCAGGCCGATCTTGAGCGTGCCGCCGTCCACGGCCGGCCCGTCGTTCGCCGGGCCGGCGGTCCCGGCGGCGGCGCCGGTTCCCGACAGGGCGTCGTCGGAGGCGGAGCAGGCGGTGAGCGCGAGTGCGGCCGCGCAGGCCGTCGCCGCCAGGAGGTGGGTGTGCCGCTTCATGGTTCCTCGGTTCGGGGGGTGCGGGGGCGGCCAGGGGGGAGTTCGGCCGCCGACGCGACACACCATTCCGGAAGTGGCAGTACTGCCAAAAGGCAGTTGTGCAAATTCCGGATGACGAAACCCCGAAGAGTCGGCGCCCGCCTTGAGCGGGCCCGGTCGGACGTGGTTCCGTACTCATGGCCGCCCCCTCGGCGGCCCCACCCACCCACAACACCCACACTCGACTCACCGAACGGGAGCGGAAGAACGATGCAGGGGACGGACACCGCGGCGGAGCAGGGCATGCGCGACCGCAAGAAGGCGCGCACCCGCGACAGCATCCGCAGCGCGGCACTCGACCTCTTCGAGGAGCAGGGGTACGAGCGCACCACCGTGGACCAGATCTGCCGCCGCGCCGACGTCGCCCACCGCACCTTCTTCCGCTACTACCCCGCCAAGGAGGCCCTGCTGTTCGGCTGGGACTTCGGGCAGGCCGTGCTCGACGCCTTCGCCGCCGCCCCCGCCGAACTCCCGCTCTGGGCCGCGCTCGACCAGGCGCTGACCGTCACCGGCGGACGGCTGGAGGAGCCCGTCGAGCACACCGACCGGCGGCGCCGGCTGCGCCGGGGCCTGCTCGACGTGCACTCCGTGCACAACTACGCCCTGGTCGTCCTCGACGCCTTCACCGAACGCACCGTCACCATCGCCGCCGAGCGGCTCGGTGTGGACCCGGCCGCCGACCTGCGTCCGACCGCGCTCGGCGCGATGTTCGGCGGCATGGTGCGGCGCCACGTCCTGATCAGCTCGGAGAGCGGCACCCTGGCCGACTGGGTCAAGGCCTACCGGGACGTGCTCGCCACCGCGGGCTGACCGGCCGCTGACCCCACTGGCCCCCTGATCCCACCAGCCCCCTGACCACCTGACCACCTGAACCCCCGGTACTCCCGGGCGCGCCGCCGGCCGCCCGGACGGCACCGCACGCCCTCCTCCGCCCCGTCAACCCCCGGCGCGGCTTCGCCGTGCCCTCCTCCACCCCGTCAACCCCCGGCGCGGCTTCGCCGTGCCCTCTTCCGCCACCCCCCCGCACACCTCTCGCACCACCCTTCGCACTTCCTGAAAGGCCCCCGCATGTCCCTGGTCAACTTCCGCGACCCCGCGGTGCTCACCGACCCCGCGAGCCGCTGGATCCGCCCCGGCGCCCTGTTCCGCTCCGCCCAGCCCTTCCCCGCCGCCGACGCGGACACCATCGCCCAACTGCGCGAGCACGGCATCACCACCGTCGTCGACCTCCGCGGCGAGGCCGAGAGCGACCCCGGGGACTGGGCCGCCGCCGAGGCCGCCGGCATCGCCGTCGTCGCCGCCCGGATCAACCCGGGCAACGACGAGCTGGACCGGGCCATGCGCGCCATGACCACCGCCGAGGACCTCGGCGCCTTCTACCTGCTGATGGCCGAGTCCGCGCCGCGGGCCCTGGCCGCCGCCGTCGAGGCCACCGCCCGCCCCGGCGGCGTGCTGGTCCACTGCGCCGCCGGCAAGGACCGCACCGGGCTGCTCACCGCGCTGCTGCTGGAACTGCTCGGGGTGCCCGCCGAGGAGATCGTCGCCGACTACGCCCGCACCAACGCGGCGCTCCAGCAGATCTGGGCCGGCCTCGCCGACCGCAACCGGGCGGCCCTGAACGAGGTCGAGGCCGGTCGGCTGACCGTCCCCGCGCCGCTGCTGGAGGCCCCGGCCGGGGCGATGGTCACCTTCCTCGACCTGGTCCGCACCCGGCACGGCGGCGCCGCCGGCTTCCTGACGGCCTGCGGGGTCACCACCGGGACCCTGGACGCCTTCACCGCCAAGGCCGCCGCCCGTACCGAGACCGTCGAGGTGACGGCATGACGGCGACCCTGCTCCGGCACACCGACGGCACCCCGTTCCGCGACCTCAACCACAACGGCACCATGGAGCCCTACGAGGACCCGCGGCTGCCCGTCGAGGACCGGGTCGAGGACCTCCTCGCCCGGATGACCACGGCGGAGAAGGCCGCGCTGATGCTCCACGGCCGGATGTTCCCCGGCGAGAACCTGCCGTTCCCCTCCGGCGCCCACCTGATCCCCGAGCGCGGCCTCACCCACTTCGCCATGATGGCCGTCCCCGACCCGCGCGCCATGGCGGAGTGGAACAACCACGTCCAGGACCTCGCCGCGGCCGCCCGGCTGGGCATCCCCGTCACCCTCTCCTCCGACCCCCGGCACGGCTTCACCGCCAACCCGGCCACCGCCCACACCGGCGGCGGCTTCAGCACCGGGCCCGAGCCGATCGGCCTCGCCGCCACCGACGACCCCGAACTGGTGCGCCGCTACGCCGACCTGATCCGCCGGGAGCTGTGCGCCGTCGGCATCCGCGTCGCCATCCACCCGATGGCCGACCTGGCCACCGAGCCCCGCTGGGCCCGGATCAGCGGCACCTTCGGGGAGGACCCGGACCGCGCCTCGCGGATGATCACCGCGTACATCGAGGGCCTCCAGGGCGAGCGGATCGGCCCGGACAGCGTCGCCTGCATGACCAAGCACTTCCCCGGCGGCGGCCCGCAGGCCGGCGGCGAGGACTCGCACTTCGCGGCCGGGCGCCGACTGGTCTACCCCGGCGGCGAGTTGGAGACCCACCTGCGGCCCTTCGAGGCGGCCTTCGCCGCGGGCACCGCGCAGATCATGCCCGCCTACGCGATCCCCTCCGGCAGCGGCCTCGCCGAGGTCGGCGCCAACTTCAACCGGGACGTCATCACCGGTCTGCTGCGGGGGCGTTACGGCTTCGACGGCGTGGTCTGCACCGACTTCAACGCCATCACCGGCATGGACGTCCCCGGGGTGGTCAGCCTGCCCCCGCGGCACTGGGGGGTCGAGGAACTGTCCGTCGCCGAGCAGGTCGTGCTCACCCTGGACGCGGGCGCCGACCAGCTCGGCGGCGAGACGGACCCGGAGCTGATCCTGGCCGCCGTCCGCTCGGGCGCCGTCACCGAGGCCCGGCTGGACGAGTCGGCGCGCCGCATCCTGCGCGACAAGTTCCGCCTCGGCCTCTTCGACGACCCGTATGTGGACCCGGACGCGGCCGCCGGCCTGGTCGGCACCCCGGAGGGCCGGGCGCTCGGCCGCGAGGTCCAGCGCCGCTCCGTGGTCCACCTGGCGGGCGAGCCGCGCGGCGCGGGGCGGCTGTACGTCGAGGGCGTCGATCCGGAGGTCGCCGCCCGCTACGGCACCGTCGTCGAACGCCCGGAGGAGGCCGACCTGGCCGTGCTCCGCCTCGCCACCCCGTACGAGCGGCGCGAGGGCATGCTGGAACAGCACTTCCACAGCGGCTCGTTGGAGTTCGAGCCGGCCGAGGCCGAGCGGCTCGCCGCGCTGGCCGCCGCCGTTCCCACGGTCTTCGCCGCCCAGCTGGAACGGCCCGCGGTGCTCACCCCGCTCGCCCCGCACGCGGCCCTGCTGATCGGGGAGTTCGGCGCCGCGGACGAGGTCGTCCTGGACGCCGCGCTCGGCCGGGCCCCGATGACCGCGACCCTCCCGTTCGACCTGCCGGTCTCCGACGCCGCCGTCGCCGAGGCCCGCGAGGACGTCCCCTTCGACACCCGCGCCCCGCTCTTCCGCTGCGGCCACCGCGCGCTCTGAGCCGCCTCGGCACGGGGCCCGCCACCACCCGGTGGCGGGCCCCGTGCCGTCGGGGTCCGGTGTCCGGTGCCCGGCGCCGTCGAGGGGGGTGAGGCACCCGTGGCATGGCCGGTCGGGAACGGCCCCGCGCCCGGGGCGTGAACTCCCGACGATCGTGCTCGGAGAATCCCGAGAACCCGTCAACAAGGCGAGCGGTGAGTGTTATGTTACCCGGCGGTCGGGGCCGGATCCGCGGGCTTCGACCCACGCTCCCTCAGCGCAAGTCGGCACCGCTCCAGCACCGTTGACCCGAAGGGACCCTCCACGTGACCGTGCGCAAGCTGACGCTGTCAGCCGCCGCGACAACCACCGTGCTCCTGCTCTGCGGCACCGTCCTGAACGGAGCGGCGGCCTCGGCGGCCACCGCGACGACGACGAGCAGCCGGGCCCGTGCGGGGCCCGACTGCTCGTTCCGGCCGTCGGGGACGGCGCGCGCTGTCATCCGCCGGACCGTCAGCTGTTGTCCTTGCTGTTCAGCTGGAAGTACCAGACGGCGATCGGGGACTCCTGCTCCGGGTCGCCCTCGACCACGGTGACCACGGTCTTGCCGCTGGAGTTCAGCAGCTTGCCGGCGGCCTGGGCGCCGGACCAGGTCTGGCCCTTGGAGGCCGAGAACAGGCTGTAGCGCCCGCCCTGGTTGGCCGAGCCGCCGTTGGTGAAGGCCCACCAGCCCGTGTCGGCCACGTTCGGCGAGACGCCGACGCCGACCCGGTCGCTGCCCACGACGTCCGAGGAGGGCAGCGTGCCGTCCTTCAGCGCCTTGGTCGCGTCCAGCTGGCACTGCTGCTGCTGGTCCTCGGTGAGCGGGCTGCCGTTGTTCCAGCACAGCGGCTGCGCGACGACCGAGGAGTTGCCGACCGTCAGCGTGGCCTGGTGGGAGATGTGCTCGGTCTGGCCGGCGGCGATGGCGACGGAGGTGCCCACCGTGGCGGCGCCGACCACGACGACGGCGCCGAGGGCGGCGATGGCACGGGAATTGAGGCTCATGCGTCAGAATCTACCGGGCCTGGCCGATCACGCGACGCGGGGGTCCGCACCGCGTGTTGCCGACGGGCCCCGGTCAGGCCACCCGGGGCGCCGCCGGATGCCGCCGCAGGCCCACCCGGAACAGCGAGCGGAGCGTCCACAGCAGCACCAGGGCGACCACCCCGGCGGCGATCGACAGGCCCAGCTTGCCGTTCAGCGGCAGCAGGATGCCGACCGCGCCGCCCGCCACCCAGGACAGCTGCATCAGGGTCTCCGAACGGGCGAACGCCGAGGTCCGCACCGTCTCCGGGACGTCCCGCTGGATCAGCGCGTCCAGCGACAGCTTGCCCAGCGAGGCCGCCATCCCGGCCGCCCCGGCGACCAGAACCACCGTCACCACGCCGTACCAGAGCGCGGCCGCCGCCGTCACGCAGGTCGCCAGCAGCAGCATCGCGGTGACCGTCGCCTCCGGGCCCCGGGTGCGCAGCCAGGAGCCGAGCACCGAACCCAGCGCGTTGCCCGTCCCGGCCGCCAGCGCCACCAGGCCCAGCGCCACCGTCGGCTGGAGCCCGCCGATCGGCTCCTCCCGCAGCAGGAAGGCCAGGAACATCACCAGGAAGCCGACCAGCCACTTCATCGCCGACATCGCCCGCAGCGCCAGGATCACCGAGGGGCCGACCGTGCGCAGCGAGGCCTTGACCGGCGGCGGCCGGTGGTGGATCAGGTGCGAGCCCTCGCCGTGCACCTCGGCGTGCAGGACGGCGCGCTGCTCGCCCTTGGCCGAGTCCACCGCGGGCGGCAGGTGGAAGGCCATCAGGGTGCCGATCACGAACACCAGGAAGGCGCCGCGCAGCGGCCAGCCGGGCCCGATCAGGTGCAGCAGCCCGCCCACCGCGGCCGCCACGCCGGTGGCCAGCAGCCCGGCCAGGGTGACCCGGGAGTTCGCCTTCACCAGGGACAGCCGGCTCGGCAGCAGCCGGGGCACCACCACGCTGCGCACCACGCCGTACGCCTTGGACGCCACCAGCACGCCGAGCGCCTCCGGGTAGAGCGCGATGCCGCCGCCGGCGATCACCCCGGCCATCGTCCAGGCCAGCACCGCCCGGGCCAGCATGGCCATCGCCATGGCCGCCCGGCGGCCGTGCGGCAGGCGGTCCAGCAGCGGGCCGACCACGGGGGCCAGGAGGGCGAAGGGGGCCATCGTGATCAGCAGGTAGAGCGCGACCCGGCCGCGGGCCTCGCCGGTGGGCACGGAGAAGAAGATGGTGGACGCCAGCGCGATGGTGATCAGCATGTCGCCGAAGGAGTTCAGCGCGTGCAGCTCGATCAGCTTCGCGAGGCCGGACTCGCCGGCGCCCTCGGCGGCGGTGGCCCGGCGGATCCGGCGGCCGGTGCCGTGGACCACCTTGCCGGTGCGGGAGCCGGCGGCGGAGGCGGTGCGGACCAGGAAGTGCCGGCGGGGTTCGGGAGCCTCGTCCTCGTCCTCCTCGCCCGCGGCGGCCGGCTCCGGCAGGGCCGGCCCGGCGGTGTCGGCGGCCCGGGGCGCGAGGGGGTGCACGGGGGCGGCGGGCGTCTCGGGGCCGTCCGCCGGCTGCGGGTCGTCCGCGCCGGGGACCGGAGGCTGCTGTCGCGGCACGGCGTCCGCGTGGTCGGGGCTGCCGGCCTGCGGGGCGCGCAGTGCGTGCTGCGACGGGTCGTGGTCCGCCACAAGCCCATCCTGCCCCAGAATCGGCGAGCCGACGCGGGACCGGACCCGCTCGGCGCGGCCTCTCGGAAGGGACGTGTCCGCCCCGGACTGTGCCGGGGTGCCGGGCGACGGGTAGCCTGCCCAGGGTCGACCCGCCGGGGCGCCGGGGCGCCGGCAGGCCGGTCGAGCGGCGCGGCCGGTACCCGAGGGGGCTCCCGGTCGCGCAGAATGGACGAGGGACACCGAGCCGCGACGGAACAGGCAACACGCCGTGGGCGACAGAAGAACTGGGAGAGAATCGACGCCGTGAGTGCTGCGATGCGAAGCCGTACCCCCGACCGGCTCTGTGCCGAGGCCGTCGAACTCGCCCGCCAGGCCGCCGAGGAGGCCGTCGGTGCGGAGGCCGTCGGGCCGCACCTGGGCGTCCAGGCGGACGCCGACCGCGTCGTCACCCACACCTTCGAGTGCCTCGACGCGGCCTACCGCGGCTGGCACTGGGCGGTCACCGTGGCCCGTGCGCCGCGCGCCAAGAACGTCACCCTGGACGAGGTCGTGCTGCTGCCCGGTGCCGACGCGGTGCTCGCCCCCGAGTGGGTGCCGTGGAGCGACCGGCTGCGCCCCGGCGACATGGGCCCGGGCGACCTGCTGCCCACCGGCGCCGACGACCTGCGCCTGGAGCCCGGCTGGACCGGCGAGGACGAGCCGGCGCCGAACTCCGCGGTCGCCCTGGCGGACGACGAGGACCTGGTCGTCACCGACCCGCACATCCAGCCCGCCCCGGCCCGCGCCCGGATCGACGCCGTCGCCGGGGAGCTGGGCCTGGGCCGCAGCCGGGTGCTCTCCCGGCTGGGCCTGCACCTGGCCGCCGACCGCTGGGAGAAGTCCCACGGCCCGCAGACCCCGATGGCGCAGGCCGCCCCGGCCTCGTGCGCGAGCTGCGGCTTCCTGGTCCCGATCGGCGGCTCGCTCGGGCAGGCCTTCGGCGTGTGCGGCAACGAGTTCGGCCCGGCCGACGGCCAGATCGTCTCCTTCGCGTACGGCTGCGGCGGGCACTCCGAGGCGGCCGTCATCCCGGCCCCGCCGGCGCCGTCCGAGCTGATCCTGGACGAGCTGGTGGTCGAGCCGCTCCCGCTGCACCCCGACCGCGCCTCCGGCTCCGTCGAGCCCGACGCTCCGGCCGAGGAGCTCGGCCACTCCTGAGCGGTCTTCCTGAGCGACGTTCCACCGCGGCCCGCCCGGCACCCGCCGGCGCGGGCCGCGGTGCGTTCCGGGCGGTTCCGGGCCGGCGTCGGCACCCGCCGCCGGCCGGCCGCC
>NZ_JBEZUT010000079.1:15238-28538 GCF_040636595.1 Kitasatospora sp. NPDC036755 | reverse complement strand
GGCGTCGCGGACGTCTGCATGGTCGTCTGCGACGGCCTCAAGGGCCTGCCCGATGCCATCGGCACGGTCTGGCCGCAGGCCGTCACCCAGACCTGTGCGCGGGCTCCTGCGGCCAGGCGGCCTGCGCCGGGGCGTCCCAGCCGGGCTGCACGGGCGGCACCGGGGCCGTGAAGTGCTCCGGAGCGGTGAACTGCTCCGGAGCCTGGTACGGGGCCGGCGGCACCGGCGTCGGGTAGCCGCCGCCCTGCGGCGGCAGCTGCGGCGGCACGTCGTACGCGGCGGCCGGCGGCTGGGGCGCGGCGGGCCGACCGGCCCGCAGACCGTACGGGTCCTGGCCGTCCTGCGGGTGCCCGTACGCGTCCGCCGCGTACGGGTCCTGGGCGTAGGTGTCGGCCACGTACCAGTCGCCGGACGGCGACTCGGCGCCCGGCCGGCTCTCACCGCGGCCCGGCGGCCGCTCCTCGCTGCGCCCGGTCATGTCACCTCTTCGCTGTCGTGGGGGGAGGCCGGCCCGGCGGTGCGGGGGATCGGCGGTATCAAGGACCAACCTTCTCATCACCGGCGGCCCGATCCCGGCCATCCGGGCTGCTGCCACGCGGTGTCTGCGCAGGACCGTCACCGGGGGTGTCCCCCGCCCCCTCGGCACCGTCCGGTGCCGGGGCCCCGGTCGGGTCCGCGACGGATTCCGCCGCCGGGTCCCGCTCGGCCTCCTCCACCGGGGCCTGCGCGGCGGTGGCCGCCGCTCCGCCGTCGCCCCCGGCCGGGGCGTCGCCGACCGGCTGGTCGCCGTCCTCGTGTGGCTGCCCGCCGCGCCGCTTGCGCTGGCGCACGAAGCGCAGCGCCGCCAGCAGCAGCAGGACGCCGGCGCCCGCGAAGACGTACAGCACGCCGTTGGTCACCGAGGTGACGTCCACTATGAACTGCTGCGGCTCGCCGTACGGGCGGGAGTCGGGGCCGGTGGTCCACAGCTGGGCGGTCATCGCGATCGGCCCGTTGTTGTGCGCCTCGGCGTTGAAGCGCAGGGTCACGCTCTGCGAGGCCGGGAGGACCAGTTCCTCCTCCTTGCTCACCCGCAGCCTGTTCGGCTGGCCCGAGGTGAGCACCAGCTTCAGGTTGGTGACCGTCTGGGTCAGGTCGTTGCGGACGCTGACCTGGAGCAGTCCGGTGTCGCCGGCCAGCGTGACCAGCTTCTTCGGCGGCACCTGGACGGCCTTGGTCAGCTCCTTCAGGTACGCCGTGACGCCGGCGCGGTAGCTGCTCCCGGCGGGCGGCTGGGTGCGCCACTCGGTGGACAGCGAGCGGGCCATCGCCGCGCTGAACGGGCCGCGCACCCGCTGCGGCAGGGTGAGCACCCGCATCAGGGTGTCCAGGTCGTGCTGGATCCCGTCGGTGCGGCTCAGGTCGGCCGCCGGGAGCTCCGAGGCGCGGGCCTGGGTCGGGTAGTCGGTGGGCGCCGGGACGGCGGTGTTGGCCTTCGGGTCGGCCGCGGACTGGGCCACCACGTCCAGCTTGACCGAGGAGATCCACTTGCCGTCCGCCGTCTGCAGGGCGTTCGCCAGCGCCTTGGCGCCGGCGGCGCTCAGGTCGCGCGGCGGCAGGACCAGCAGGCCGCGCTGGTTCTGCGGCTGCTCGTGGGTGATCGTGAAGGTCTCGGCGAGGAAGCGCTGGCTGGTGTCGGTCTGCACCTGCGGGCTGCTCAGGTCCCGGTTGAAGAGCGCGGAGACGGTCTCGTCGGCCACCACGGCGCTCTGCCCGTTGCCGATCGGACGGACCGCGGTCGGGGTGTAGTTGAGCGAGTCCGGCTCCGGCATGCTCTCGCCGTTGACCAGCACCAGGCCGCTGCCCGACTGCTGGGCGAGGGAGGCGATCTGCTGGTCGAGGTAGCCCTGGTACGGCCAGGCGACGTCCGCGCGGGTGTCCACCGAGAGCCGGCCCTCGACGGTGAGCCGGCCGGCGGTGGCGGCCTTGCTCAGCGCGGTGGTCATCCCGGCCAGGTCGGAGCCGTTGTGGGCGATCGAGGCGAGGTCCGGGTCGGCGTACGGGAGCGAGACGACCTGGCTGCCCGGCTTGGCGACGGCGGCCCGCAGCTTGTCCAGCCAGGCGACGGCGGCGGCCGAGGCGGGCACCTGGACGGTGTTGTCGTCCTTGGCGGACTTGCCCGCCGCCTCGGTGCCCGGCTTCTGCACCCGGTAGGCCTTGGTCATCGCGAGCGCGGCGTCCAGCAGGTCCGGGTCGATCACCCAGGTCAGGCCGTTCAGCTTGGCGCCGGTGTCGACCAGCTCGTACAGCCGGCCGCCCGGGGCGAACTCGGTGGCGAGGCTGTCGTCGCGCAGCACCGAGACGGTCTGGTCGTTGCTGTCGCTGCTGGTCTGGGCGGCCACCACCGGCGGGTGCACCAGCGGCCAGATCGTGGCGACCTTCGTCGGCTGCGCCTCGGCGCCGCCCGGGTTGTACGGCAGGAAGGTCCGGGCGATGCCGAGGGCGCGGTCGCGCGGGTTGTCGGCCGTCCCGCCCCAGGCGTCCACCGCGAGCTCGTACGCGCCGCTCGAGGAGAGCCCGAGCTCGTTCACCGCGACGCTCAGGGTGTACGGCTGGCTCTGCCCCGGGTTCAGCTCCGGCAGGGCGTACTGGGGGCTGTCCAGCTCCACGCCGTCCTTGCTGTCCGGCGTGGTGCGGTCGGCCACGTTGGCCAGGTCGCTGCGCCGGTCCAGCGGCTTGCCGGAGTACGGCTTGCGGACGGCCGCGTGGGCGCCCCTGATCGCCGACTTGCCGGCGTTGGTGACCTGCCCGGTGATCGTCACGGTGCCGTTCGGGGTGGCCACCTGCGGGCTCAGCGCGTCGATGGTCATCACCACCGGGTACTCGGCCGTGGTGGTGGAGTCGGCGGCCGGCCGGACGTTGCCGCCGGCGGGCAGCGCACCGGCCGGGGAGGCCGTGAAGAGGGTCAGGGCGGCCGCGCACGCGGCGGCGGCCCGCAGGACCGCACGGCGCGCCCGGCGGGCCGGATGACGCCCGTCGGCGGGGCGCTCGGCCCCTCCAGGCTGTCGGTGCGCCCCCAGGCCCGAGTGCCGTGCCGGCTCACTCACTCGCTTCGCCCTCGCCGTTCTCGATCGTTCTCGCTGCTGATGGTGTCCGTCCGGCGCGGTCCGCCGGACGCTCTTCGCCTGCTCTTGGAACTCTGCGCCCGACGCCGTCGCCGCACCGTCGCCGCGGGGGTTACCGCGGGCGGTGGCGGCGCGCGACACCGCATCCCCAGTCCGGTGCCCGAGACTCGTCCACCGGCATGGTAACGATGCAGCCCGCGGTGCAGTGTTGCGGGCTGTGGGGTGAGACGCCCAGAACGCGCGGGCGGTTGACCTGTCGGGGCACGTACCCTTGTGAGCCGTGTCCACTGCCAATGAGCCCACCGCGCGCACCGACCGTTCCAGCACCGCCGTCCAGGTCGTCCCAGGCCTGAGCGAGGCCCAGACCCGCGGCCTCCAAGAGCTGCTGCGGGTGTCTCCGGTCGCCGACGAGATCGCCGGCCGGTTCCAGGCGGCCGGTCACCGGCTGGCGCTGGTCGGCGGCTCCGTCCGGGACGCGCTGCTCGGCCGGCTCGGCAACGACCTGGACTTCACCACCGATGCCCGGCCGCAGCAGGTGCTCAAGCTGGTCAAGGGCTGGGCGGACGCGGTCTGGGACGTCGGCATCGCCTTCGGCACGGTCGGCGCCCGCAAGGACACCCCCGAGGGCTCCTTCCTGATCGAGATCACCACCTACCGCTCCGAGGCGTACGACCGCACCTCGCGCAAGCCCGAGGTCAGCTACGGCGACACCATCGAGCAGGACCTGGTCCGCCGGGACTTCACGGTCAACGCGATGGCCGTGGACCTGCCCGGCCGCGGCTTCGTCGACCCGCACCACGGCCTGGAGGACCTGGAGGCCCGGGTGCTGCGCACCCCCGCCACCCCCGAGGAGTCCTTCTCCGACGACCCGCTGCGGATGATGCGGGCCGCCCGCTTCGCCGCCCAGCTGGACTTCGACCCGGCGCCCGAGGTGGTCGCCGCGATGACGGCGATGGCCGAGCGGCTCACCATCGTCTCCGCCGAGCGGATCCAGGCCGAGCTGAACAAGCTGCTGCTGGCCGCGCACCCGGTGAAGGGCCTGCGGCTGCTGGTCGACACCGGGCTGGCCGATCACGTGCTGCCCGAGCTGCCCGCGCTGCGGCTGGAGCGGGACGAGCACCACCGGCACAAGGACGTCTACGAGCACTCGCTGACCGTTCTGGAGCAGGCCATCGACCTGGAGCAGGACGGCCCGGACCTCACCCTGAGGCTGGCCGCGCTGCTGCACGACATCGGCAAGCCGCGCACCCGCCGCTTCGAGTCGGACGGCCGGGTCTCCTTCCACCACCACGAGGTGGTCGGCGCCAAGATGACCCGCAAGCGGATGCGCGACCTCAAGTACTCCAAGGAGCTCACCGAGGACGTCTCGCGCCTGGTCGAGCTGCACCTGCGCTTCCACGGCTACGGCGGCGGCGAGTGGACCGACTCCGCGGTGCGCCGCTACGTCACCGACGCCGGGCCGCTGCTGGAGCGCCTGCACAGGCTGACCCGCTCCGACTGCACCACCCGCAACAAGAAGAAGGCGGCCGCGCTCTCCCGCACCTACGACGGCCTGGAGACGCGGATCGGCGAGCTGAAGGAGCAGGAGGAGCTGGACGCGGTCCGCCCGGCGCTGGACGGCAACCAGATCATGGAGCTGCTCGGCCTCAAGCCCGGCCCGCAGGTCGGCAAGGCGTACAAGCACATGCTCGAACTCCGCCTGGAGCACGGCCCGATGGAGCACGACGAGGCGGTCGTGGCGCTGCGGGCCTGGTGGGCCGGGCAGCAGGGCTGAGCCCGGCCGCGGGTGCCCGGGCACGGCCCGGGACGCGGCTCCGGAGACGACGGGAGGGGTGGCCCCGGCCGGGTGCCGGGGCCACCCCTCGTCCGTGCCGGGCTACTTGAGCTGCTTCAGGCAGAGCACGTAGTCCAGGGCCGCGAGGTTGGGGTGCTTGCTGGTGTACCAGCTGTCCGACTTCGGCTGCTTCTCGCAGACCTTCTCGTCGGAGGTGGCGAGGTACTTGTAGACGATCTTGTACTGCGCCTTGGCGTCGGTGCAGGGCACCACGGTGATCTTCGGGTTGGTGTCGGTGGTCTCGCTGGTGCCGTTCGCGTTGCGCAGGCAGTCCCCGGGGTTGGCCGAGTCCACCTTGCTGTCCGAGTCGCTCGGCGTGGTGACCGGCGGGAGCGTGAACGTCGGCGAGGGGATGACCGGCGGCGTGTGGGTCGGCATCGGCAGCGGCCTGGGGGAGAAGGTCAGCACCGTGGAGGTCGGCGTCGGGTCGGCGACCGGGTCGTCCTTCTTCGGGCCGAGCACCCCGGTCGCGGCCAGCACCACGACGACCGCCAGCGAGGCCGGCGCCAGCAGCATCGCGATGTGCGGCCGGCCGGTCAGCGGGACGCCCGGGTCGAGCTGCGGGCCGTGGCTGCCCGGGACGGGCGGGGGCAGCCGCTTGAACTTGTGGTGCGGCCCGAGGTTCAGCAGCAGCGTGATCGGGGTCAGCAGCCAGGAGATCAGGCTCCACCAGCCCTGGACCAGCGTCCGGGCCGACATGTCGCGCACCGTCGCCGTTCCGCAGGTGCGGCAGAACGGGCCGGTCATCCGCAGCATCCGGTAGGCGATGATCAGGCCCTGGTGGCCGCGGACGGTGGCGTTGACCGCCGGGTAGCCGCCGCAGAAGCGGCAGGTGGTCCCGTCCGCCGGGGGCGGAGGGTAGCCGTAGCCGTAGGCGCCGGGCGGGGGCTGGACGCCGTACGGCTGCTCGGGCGGCGGCGGGGCGCCCGGGTAGCCGTACCCGGCCGGCGGCGGAGAGGACGGCGGGGCGCTCGGGTAGCCGTACCCGGCCGGCGGCGGAGGGGGCGGCGGGGCGCCGTAGGAGCCGCCGGAGGCGTACGGGTTGCCGTCGCCCGGTGGTGGACCGTACGGCATCTGGGGCGGAGGCGGAGCGGACAAGGAGGTCCCCCGGGAAAGGATGAGGCGGACGAGTTCAGGACTTCTTCACCGGCGGGACGCCGGTGGTGGCGGGCGCCATCGGGCCGAGGCAGAGCACGTACCGCTTCTTGTTCCAGCGGCGGCCGCTCTTGCCCGAGACCGCGCTCGTGGTCTGCGGCGTCTGCTGGCAGCGGGTCACGTCCGTGGTGCCCTCGAACTTCGCGAGTACCCGGTAATTCGCCTTGGTGTCAGCGCACTTGACGATCTCGACGTCACGGGAGCCACCGGCCCGCACGCAGTCGCCGGGCTTGGCGCTGCTGACGCTCGGTCCGGCCACGAAGTAGCCCACCGCGAGCGCCACGCAGCCGCCGACCAGCCCGACGATCCGCAGCTTGGAGCGGATGCCCTTCTTGGCGGGCGGTGCGGGCGGTACCGCCGCCGCGGGCTGCGGGTGGCCGTACGGCCCGGGGGGCGGCTGCTGCCCGTACGGTCCTGGGGCCGGCTGTCCGTACGGCTGCTGTCCGTAGGGCGGTTGACCGGGCGGGGGGCCGTAGCCGGGCGGGGGGCCGTAGCCGGCCGGGGGCGGCGGCACGGGCTGTCCGTAGGCCGGCGGCGGTCCGTACGGCGCGGCCGGCGGGGGAACGGGTGCCCCGTAGGGTGCCGGCGCGGGCGGGCCCGCCGGGACCGGTCCGTAGGGATTGGGCGGTGTGCTCATCAGTTCGTCCCCCGAGACAGTGTTCTGTCGTTGCGACAGGCCCGAGTACCTTAGCGAGTCGGACGGACGTCGTCGGCCGTGAGCCCCCGGCGGCCGACAGGAGGCCTGGTCACCGGGGGAGCGGGCTCCGGCGGGCGGAGCGCAGGTAGAGGACCGCCGTCAGCGCGTAGACCCCGGCGACCCCGAGCACCACCGCGACCGAGCGTCCGGACAGCGGCAGCACCAGCGCCGTGACCAGGGCGGCGGCCACGAAGGCGACGTTGAACAGCACGTCGTAGATGGCGAAGACCCGGCCCCGGTACTCGTCCTCGACCGACTCCTGCACCACCGTGTCGGCACAGATCTTGGTGCCCTGGGTGACCACCCCGAGCAGCAGGGCGGCGAGCAGGCAGGGCACCAGCGTGAAGCTCAGGCCCAGCGCCGGGACGAAGACCACCGGAGCGACCAGGCAGACCGTCATCCACCCGGCCAGACCCAGCCGACGGGTGCACCAGGGGCTGATCAGCGCGGCCACGAAGAACCCGGCGGCGGACAGGCCGACCGCCTGGCCGAGGGTGACCAGCCCGGCCGCGCTGTCGGTCGGGTCGTTGAAGGTGTACCGGGCGAGCATCACCACGACCACGATCAGCACGCCGTAGCAGAACCGGGCCGCGGTGACGGCGGCCAGCGCGTGCACGGCGGGCCGGCAGTCCCGGACCAGGTGGCGCACCGCGGCGCCGAGTTCGACGGCGGCCCGGACCAGCGCCTGGCCGAGCCGGGGGCGGTCCTCGTGCTGCTCCGGGCCGAGCAGGTCCGGGTCCATCCGGCGGGCGGCCAGCGCGGCCGAGAGGTAGAGCAGCGCGGCCACCGCGACCAGGGCGGCGTCGGCCCTCGGCCCGGGCGCCATCAGCTGGTGCAGCAGGAAGCCGACACCCCCGCCGGAGGCGGCGGCCACCGTCCCGAGGGTGGGGGAGAGGGCGTTGGCGGTGACCAGCTGGTCCTGTTCCACGACCCGGGGCAGGGCGGCGGACAGACCGGCCAGGATGAACCGGTTGAGCGCGGTGACCAGCAGGGCCGAGGCGAAGAACAGCCAGGTCGGCGCCTCCACCAGCAGCAATGCGCCGGTGCCCAGGCCCAGCCCGAAGCGGGCCAGGTTGCCGTAGTAGAGCACCTGGCGGCGGCGCCAGCGGTCCAGCAGCACGCCCGCGAACGGGCCGATCACCGAGAACGGCAGCAGCATCACGGCCAGCACCGAGGCGATGTCGGCGGGGGAGGACTGCTTCTCGGGGGAGAACACCACGTACGCGGCGAGCGAGACCTGGAAGACGCCGTCCGAGAGCTGGGAGAGCACCCGGGCGGTCAGCAGCCGCCGGAAGTCGCGGCCCTTCAACAGGCCGAGGAGCGTGGCACGGTGCGCGGACTGGTGGGTGCTGCCGTTCTCGGTGATCGCCACGTGCCCAGAGTGCCATGGAACCGGTCGTTGTTTCACGTGAAACATTGGCTGCGGGAACGTGAAGGGCCCACGATCCGAAGACCGTGGGCCCCTTCCGTGACCGGAGTCGGTCAGCGACTCAGCGCTCGACCTCGCCGCGGATGAACTTCTCGACGTTCTCGCGGGCCTCGTCGTCGAAGTACTGCACCGGCGGGGACTTCATGAAGTACGAGGAGGCCGACAGGATCGGGCCACCGATGCCGCGGTCCTTGGCGATCTTCGCGGCGCGCACGGCGTCGATGATGACACCGGCGGAGTTCGGGGAGTCCCAGACCTCCAGCTTGTACTCCAGGTTCAGCGGGACGTCGCCGAAGGCCTTGCCCTCCAGGCGGACGTAGGCCCACTTGCGGTCGTCCAGCCAGGCCACGTAGTCCGAGGGGCCGATGTGGACGTTCTTGGCGCCCAGCTCGCGGTCGCGGATCTGCGAGGTGACGGCCTGGGTCTTGGAGATCTTCTTGGACTCCAGGCGCTCGCGCTCGAGCATGTTCTTGAAGTCCATGTTGCCGCCGACGTTCAGCTGCATGGTGCGCTCGAGGATGACACCGCGGTCCTCGAACAGCTTGGCCATCACACGGTGCGTGATGGTCGCGCCGACCTGGGACTTGATGTCGTCACCGACGATCGGCACGCCGGCCTCGGTGAACTTGTCCGCCCACTCCTTGGTGCCCGCGATGAACACCGGCAGGGCGTTCACGAAGGCGACCTTGGCGTCGATGGCGCACTGGGCGTAGAACTTCGCCGCGTCCTCGGAACCGACGGGCAGGTAGCAGACCAGGACGTCGACCTGCTGGTCCTTCAGGACCTGGACGACGTCGACCGGGGCCTCGTCCGACTCCTCGATGGTCTCCAGGTAGTACTTGCCCAGACCGTCGAGGGTGTGGCCGCGCTGGACGGTCACACCGGTCGGCGGCACGTCGCAGATCTTGATGGTGTTGTTCTCGCTGTTGCCGATGGCGTCGGCCAGGTCGAAGCCGACCTTCTTGGCGTCGACGTCGAAGGCGGCGACGAACTCCACGTCACCGACGTGGTAGTCGCCGAACTGGACGTGCATCAGGCCGGGGACCTTGCCGGCCGGGTCGGCGTCCTTGTAGTACTCGACACCCTGCACCAGCGACGCGGCGCAGTTGCCCACGCCCACGATGGCTACGCGAACCGAACCCATTCCGGTTGCTCCCTGTGATCTCATGAGGACCGCCGGGGTCGGCGGAACTCGTCCTGCTTCTTCGATGACTGCATGTACGGGCGCGAGGCGCCCAATCCTGCCGCGCGGCACAGGGCTGGCGCGGTGTCAGCGCTCCTGGGCGGAGCGCCCCGGGCGGTCGTACGGCGGCCCGGGCGGCGGGTCCTGGGACCCGTCCTCCCGGCCACGGCCGTCCGAAGTCTTGCGGGGGTCGGCGGTGCCGGCGCCGTTGTCGGGGCCGGTCCGGCCGGTGCGGTTGGACCGCTCGGTCTCGATCAGCTCGTTGAGCCAGCGGACCTCGCGCTCCACCGACTCCAGTCCGTGCCGCTGGAGTTCGACGGTGTAGTCGTCGAACCGCTCGCGGGCGCGGGCCAGTGAGTTGCGCATCCGCTCCAGCCGCTCCTCCAGCCGGCTGCGGCGCCCCTCCAGGACGCGCATCCGCACGGCCCGGTCGGTCTGACCGAAGAAGGCGAAGTGCACGCCGAAGTGCTCGTCCTCCCAGGCGTCCGGGCCGGAGTCGGCGAGCAGCTCCTCGAAGCGCTGCTTCCCCTCGGCGGAGAGCCGGTAGACGATCTTGGACCGCTTGCCGTTGAGCGCGGTGGCCGGGACGTACTCGACGTCGGGGTTGTCCTCGACCAGGAAGCCCTGGGCGACCAGGCTCTTCAGGCAGGGGTAGAGCGTTCCGTAGGAGAGTGCCCGGAACGTTCCGAGCAGGATGTTCAGCCGCTTGCGCAGCTCGTAGCCGTGCATGGGGGCGTCGTGGAGCAGTCCGAGGACGGCGAACTCCAGCACTCCTGAGCGTCGGCCCACTGCCGCTGTCCTCCCTCCCGCTCGGCGTCCTTCCGGCCGCTGCATCCGGCGGTATTCCGCTTCGATGTATCGGCTCGATATATCGAGAACAGTAAACCCGACCCCTGGAACCGGCAAGAGGGGCGCGCGTGAATGTGATCACAAGCCGACGCGCGGTCGGCGTTGGCAACGGGCGTGTAATGATCTGTTGCCGTTTTGCGGGCATTGGCAACTGATGTCCGATTAGTTGTATATCCGTGCTGCGTACGCTGTCGCGTGTGCACGAGGACCACCTCCGGGATCAGGGCGGTTGGCGGGCATCGGACGTGAACCCTGCCTTCAGGCTGGAAACGCCTGGCGAGGAGTGGCTGGAAGATGAGCGAGCGACGGCGAAGGACGCCCAACCCGGGCGGTGACGGGCAGCAGCCCCCGGGAGGCGGCGGCCGTCGGGGCGATGGCCCGGGGCCCGATGAGCTGCGCTCGGACGGTGTCGGCGGCAGGCGTCCCTCGGGGGTGAGGGAGACCGCGCAGCAGCCCCGGATGACGCGTGCGGAGATGCGCAAGGCTGCCCAGAAGAAGGGCAAGGGGGGCGGCCGGCGCGGTGACGCCGGGGCCTCCGCTTCCGCCGCCGCGGCCTCCGGCCCCGGCAAGAAGCGCTTCATCGACTACCCGCGGTTCGGCAAGACCGGCGTGCGGCGCTGGCTGCCCTCCTGGAAGCAGTGGCTGAGCGGCTTCCTGCTGGCCTTCGGCTGCTTCGTGGGCCTGGTGTTCTACCTGTACCAGACCACCGAGGTCCCCAAGCTGAACGACCTGGTGAAGGACCAGAACACGATCTACTACTGGGCCGACAGCACCGAGATGACCCGCAAGGGCCAGACCAACCGTCAGATCGTCGAGCTCAAGGACATCAGCCCCAACCTCCAGAACGCCGTCATCGCCGCGGAGAACAAGGACTTCAAGACCGACCACGGCATCGACCCCAAGGGCATGCTCCGCGCCGTCTACCTCATGGCGAAGGGCGGCGAGACCCAGGGCGCCTCGACGATCACCCAGCAGTACGTGAAGAACGCCTACCTGAGCCAGGAACAGACCCTGAGCCGGAAGGTGAAGGAGTTCTTCATCACGCTGAAGATCGACCAGGACAAGAGCAAGGAAGAGATCCTCACCGGCTACCTGAACACCAGCTGGTTCGGCCGCGGTGCGAACGGTGCCCAGGCGGCGGCCCAGGCGTACTACGGGATCGACGCCAAGGACCTGAACGTCTGCCAGAGCGCCATGCTGGCGGGACTGCTCAAGGGCGCGACGTACTACGACCCCACCAACCCGGACAACAAGGAGCGGGCCCAGGGCCGGTGGAACTGGATCCTCAACCAGATGGTGGACACCAAGGCCATCACCCCGGACGAGCGCGCCAAGTGCAACGTGTTCCCGGACCCGGTCCCGCAGAAGCCCAGCTCCAACATGAACGGTGAGATCAGCTACCTGGTCGACACCGCCAACAAGTACGTGCTGGCCACCGACAAGACGATCACCCAGCAGATGATCGACCGCGGCGGCCTGAAGATCTACACCACCTTCGAGAAGGACAAGGTCGACGCCCTGAAGAAGGCCGTCGACGACGTCAAGGCGGAGAACCTCAACCCGCAGAAGCGGCCCGACAACGACACCAACATCCAGTTCGGCTCCGCCAGCATCCGCCCCGGCGACGGCGCGATCGTCGCCCTCTACGGCGGCGACGGCGTGGAGAACGGCCACTTCGACAACAACGCCGACGCCACCGGCGTCCAGGTCGGCTCGACCTTCAAGCCCTTCGTGCTGGCCACCGCGATGCAGACCGGCGTGATGACGGCGAAGGACGACAAGGGCAAGCCGAAGCGGATCAACGCCGACAGCCGCTACCTCGCCGACGACATGTCCGAGATCCGCAAGCCGGACGGCTCGCTGGTGATCGGCGACGACGGCAAGCCGTACCGGCAGAAGAACGAGGACTCGGGCAAGCGCGGCTACGTCTCGCTGCGGCAGGCCATGCAGTTCTCGTACAACGTGCCGTTCGTCCAGCTCAACCAGGACGTCGGCGGCCAGAGCGTGGCCGACATCGCGGTGCAGATGGGCGTCAAGAAGGAGAGCCTCGCCGACCCGAAGACGGCGACCTTCCCGCTCGGCACCTCCACCATCAGCCCGATCCGGATGGCCACCGCCTACGGCACCCTCGCGGCCAGCGGCAAGGAGGCCGAGCCCTACTCGGTCACCAAGGTCGAGGTGAGCGGGGTGGAGCGGCCGGGCTTCGGGAAGAAGGAGGCCAAGGTCGCGCTGGAGCCGGCCGTCGCCGACAACGTCACCGACGTACTGGTGAACGTGGCGGTGAACGGCACCGGCAAGAAGACCAAGGACCTGGGCCGCCCGGTGGCCGGCAAGACCGGTACCACCGACCAGAACAAGTCGGCCTGGTGGGTCGGCTACACCCCGCAGCTGGCGACCAGCGTCGCGATGTGGCGCGAGGACCCGACGAAGCACGAGCGGCAGTCGCTCAACGGGACCGGCGGCAAGGAGTCCATCCACGGTGGTGACATCCCGACCGACGTCTTCACCCGGTACATGAAGGCCGCGCTGGCCAACGAGAAGAAGATGGACTTCCCGACCCCGCAGCCGGTCGGCACCGAGGTGGACTCCTCCGGAGCGCCGTCCACGAACTCGCCGTCGGCGACCCCGACCGCGACCGACACCGCGTCGGCCCCGGCGCAGCAGCAGTCGCAGGCGCCGCAGCCGCCGGTCCAGCCGCAGCCCACCCAGACCTGCGTGCCCGGCGTGGACTGCCCCGGCGACCAGCCGAGCACCAAGCCGACCAAGGACCCGCACCCGAGCAACAGCTGTCTGCCCGTGTTCGGCTGCCAGACGCCCGGCCCGACGGAGACCACTCCGTCCGGCGGCAACGGCGGCGGGCGTCCGCCGGGCGGCGGCGGTGGCAAGCCCACCCCGAGCAGCACCGGCGGGCTGCAGGGCGCGTCCGGGCAGTAGCCCGGTCCCGGCGGAACCCGGAACGGGGGGGGGGGGGGGGCGGGGGGGGGGGCCCCACCCCGGGGGCTAGGGGGGGGGGCGCGTGCCCCACGGGCGGGGGGGGGCCGCCGGGGCC
>NZ_JBEZUT010000079.1:0-15228 GCF_040636595.1 Kitasatospora sp. NPDC036755 | reverse complement strand
GGCTGGGGGGGGGGGCCCCCCCGGGGGGGGCCCCCACCGCCGTTCTCGTACGGGCGGACGCCGGTCCCGTACGGTCGGCGGCCGCCCCGCGGACCGGCCGCCGCTTTCGTCCGGACCACCGCCGTTTTCGCCACGATTGGCGGCCGCGACCGCCGTGCGGGGGCGCGGACCGTTGCGGGGTCCTCCTCGTCCGGACGGGATCGGTGCGGCAGGATGTCCGGCATGACGTCGAGCGATCGTGACGAAACCGCCGGCCCGGTCGGGGCCGGCGCCGCCGCAGGGCCCCTCCCGGCAGCCGTCGCCACGGCCGCGCCGCCGGCCAACACCGTGGTCGTCCCGGCCGACGAGGATCCGGTGGCGGCGGCCGGCAGCGAGGTGTTCGGCGGGGCCCCGGGCCGCCGGGCGCTGCTCGGCGTCTCCTGGTGGGTCCCGGCGCGGTTCCTGGCGCTCGCGGTGATCGTGGTGTCGGTGCTCGGCATGGTGCAGAAGCTGCCCTGCTACGAGCAGGCCTGGTTCCAGCCGGGCTCGCCGCAGTACATCCACGCGTGCTACAGCGACGTCCCGCACCTGTTCTCCGGACGCGGCTTCGCGGCCGGGCTGCACCCGTACGTGGACCGCATCCCGGGATCCTCGGGGGACCTCCAGTACCTGGAGTACCCGGTGCTGACCGGCCTGTTCATGCAGGTCGCGGCCTGGCTGACGCCGGGCGGCGGGGACCAGCAGAGCCAGGAGCAGTGGTTCTGGGCGATCAACGCCGGGATGCTGATGGCCTGCGCCGTGGTCGCCGTGGTCGCGCTCACGCGCACCCACCGGCGCCGCCCGTGGGACGCCCTGATGTTCGCCCTCGCCCCCGTGCTGCTGCTCAACGGCACCGTCAACTGGGACCTGCTCGCGGTCGCCCTGACCGCCGTGGCGATGGCCTGGTGGGCCGGTGCCCGACCGGGCTGGGCCGGCGTCTTCATCGGCCTGGCCACCGCGGCCAAGCTCTATCCGCTGCTGCTGATCGGCCCGCTGCTGGTGCTCTGCTGGCGGGCCGGCCGGTGGCGGGAGTTCCGGGTGATGCTGGGCGGCGCGGTCGGCTCCTGGCTGCTGGTCAACCTGCCGATCATGCTGGCCAACTGGCGGGGCTGGTCGACCTTCTACGTGTTCAGCAAGCACCGCGGCGAGGACTACGGCTCGTTCTGGCTGATCCTGATGCAGCGCCGCGGCGCCGCCCTGGCCGACCTCGACGTCTACATCGGCGTGCTGATGGTGCTGGGCTGCCTGGCCATAGCGTGGCTCGGCTTCTCGGCCCCGCGCCGGCCGCGCTTCGCCCAGCTGGCCTTCCTGGTGGTCGCGCTGTTCGTGCTGGCCAACAAGGTGTACTCGCCGCAGTACGCGCTCTGGCTGCTGCCGCTCGCGGTGCTGGCCCGGCCGCGCTGGCGGGACTTCCTGGTCTGGCAGGCCTGCGAGGTGCTCTACACCCTGGGCATCTGGTCCCACCTGGCCCTGGTCACCGGCACCAAGCAGCACGGGATCGGCGAGGGCTGGTACCACTTCGCGATCGGGCTGCACCTGCTGGGCACGCTCTACCTGGTCGTGCTGGTGGTCCGCGACGTCCTCCACCCGGACCACGACCCGGTCCGCTGGGACGGCAGCGACGACCCCTCCGGAGGGGTGCTGGACCACGCCCCGGACGTGGCCGTGCTGGGCACCGCCCGCCGGCTGCGCGAGGAGGAGAGCTACGCCGCCTACGCGCCGGCCGGCCCCGAGCAGTGGCTCGACGAGCCCGAACTGCCGGAACCGGCCGACAAGGCCTAGTCAGGCCCGGATCAGCGGTCCACCACGCGGTCGAAGTGCGTGGTGGTGTGCCGGACCTGGAGACCGAGCTCCTCGCCGATCGCCGGGGGCTTGGTCTCCCCGTCCAGGTAGAGCAGCGAGACCTGCATGTGCGGCGGCTCGGCGAACCACAGCTGCTTGCCGGACCAGTGGAACGGCGACTTGGTCTTGTTGACGGTCGCCAGGCCGGCCCGGGCGATGCCCTTGGCCCGCGCCCCCATGCTCGCGACGTACTTGGGCGCCTCCAGGCCGATGCCGTGCGCGGTGCCGCCGGCGACCACCAGGATGTGGCCGTCGGCGGGGGCCGGGTGCTGGCGGTAGCCGTAGCGGTCGCCCTTCTGCACCGGGGTGACGTCCAGGACGGTGGCCCGGACCTCCAGCGCGGCGTGGTCGCCCAGCCAGAGGCGGGTGCCGATCCGGGCCCGGAAGACCGTCTGCGGGTAGCGCTGGGCCAGCTGGTCCATGCCGGCCTGGCCGAGGTGGCTGACGAACACGGTGTGCACCGGGATGCCGGCCGCCCGGGCGGTGTCCACCCAGTACGCGACCTCGTCGACCGGGTTGGAGCCGTCCGGGCGGTCCATCGGCAGGTGCAGCGCCAGGCCCTCGAAGCTGACGCCCTCCAGCTCGGCGGCGACGGTGCGCAGGTCGGCCGCGCTCACGCCGTGCCGGCGCATGGTGGTCATGCACTCCACCACCACCCGGGCGCCGTGCAGCGCGCGCAGCGCGTCCACGTGGGCCACCGTCCGGATCACCCGGGCGTGCGGCAGCGGGAGCACCTCCTCGCCGACCCGGTACGGGGTGAGCACCAGCAGCTCGCCGCCGTACCACTCGGCGGCGTCGGCCGCCTCGTACGCGGTACCGACGGCGAGCACCCCGGTGCCCAGCAGTGTCGCCTCCTCGGCCAGCCGGTGGTTGCCCAGGCCGTAGCCGTTCCCCTTGGCGACCGGCACCAGGCCGGGGAACTCGGCGAGGACGGAGCGCTGGTGGTTGCGCCAGCGTTCGGTGTCGAGGTAGAGCGACAGCGTCATCGGGTCAGCCTCCTCAGCGGCGGGACATGTAGAGGTCGAGGGCCTTGTGCAGCAGCTTGTTGAGCGGGAAGTCCCACTCGCCGAGGTACTCGGCCGCCTGGCCGCCGGTGCCGACCTTGAACTGGATCAGACCGAACAGGTGGTCGTCCTCGTCCAGGGTGTCACTGATGCCGCGCAGGTCGTACACCCCGCCGCCGAGGGCGTAGGAGTCGCGCATCATCCGCCACTGGATGGCGTTGGACGGCTTGACCTCGCGCTTGTGGTTGGCCGAGGCGCCGTAGGAGTACCAGACGTGCTCGCCGACCACGAGCATCGTGGTCGCGGCCAGCGGCTCGCCCTCGTGGTAGGCGATGTAGAGCCGCATGCGGTTCGGGTCCTCGGCGACGAGGGCCTTCCACATCCGCTGGAAGTACGCCAGCGGGCGCGGGGTGAACTTGTCGCGCTCGGCGGTGACCAGGTAGAGCTGGTGGAAGATCGGCAGGTCGTCGTAGCCGCCCTGGACCACCTCGACGCCGCTCTTCTCGGCCTTCTTGATGTTGCGGCGCCAGAGCTGGTTGAAGCCCTTGTGGATGTCGTCCAGCGAGCGGTTGGCCAGCGGCACCTGGAAGACGTAGCGGGGCTGGACGTCGCCGAAGCCGGCGCCGCCGTCCTCGCCCTGGAGCCAGCCGGCCTTGCGCAGCCGGTCGGCCACCTCGAAGGCGCGCGCCTCGTACCAGTCGGCCTCGACGTCGCGCAGCCGCTTGGCCTGCTTGGCGGCGATGGCCTCCTTGATGGTGGGGGCGTTCCAGCGGCGGATCACCACCGGCGGGCCCATCTTCACCGAGAACGCGCCCTGCGACTTGAGGTGCGCCAGCATCGGGGAGAGCCAGCGGTCGAGGTCGCGGTCGAACCAGTCGATGACCGGGCCCTCGGGCAGGTAGGCGAGGTAGCGCTTGAGCTTGGGCAGCTGGCGGTAGAGGACCAGGCCGGCGCCGACGAGCTGATTGGCCTCGTCGAACCAGCCGATCGACTCGGACTTCCACTCGGCCTTCACGTCGCCCCACGACGGCACCTGCATGTGGCTGGCCGAGGCGCGGCTCCTGATGAAGGCGAGGTGCTCCTCGCGGGTGATCGTCCTCAGGCGCAGGCTCATTGCTCGGTGCTCCTCGTCGGTCGGGCTGCGGTGGCCCAGGTTCTCGGGCTGACCCTATCGTCCGGGGCTCGGGCGCCCGTCTCGGTGGGCACGACGGCGCCCCCGTCGGGTACCTGTCTCCTCTGCAGATACGCGACGGGGGCGGCGAGGGTTCCGGGCGGGCCCTGTGGGCTCGGTCCCAGCGGGGTCGTGCGGGCGGTGGGGAGGGGCGGACGCGGGGCGGTTCAGCCCCAGAGACCGCCGCGGGCGATGCCGAGGTAGAAGCCGATCGCGGCGGCGCCGAGCGTGATCATCAGGACGAAGCGCTCGGCGGTGGTGACCGAGACGAACATGCCCCACAGACCCGTGACGATGCCGGCCAGGCCGGTCCACGAGGTCAGCAGGTGCAGGTTGTGGAAGAACGAGGTGGTGAAGGCGATCACGCCCAGCAGGGCGGTGAGGCCCACCAGGGTGTTCTCGCGGGGGTGCGGGTGGCCGTCGGTGTTCAGCGTGAGGGCGGGCATGCGGTGGACGGACTGGGCCATGGGTCCCACCTCCTGGCGTGGAGACGAACGGGCAGGGATCCCGTTCCGTCCAGATTGCGGCGCTTGGGGCGCTCTCACAACCCCTATGCGTTTTGTTCGGCCGTCCGGGTGCAGGTAGGCTGTGCCGTCTGCACTGGTGTAGTTGTGCCCCCTTTGCGTCCGCTTCCGGGCGACACCCTCCTTCGGGTGGGGCGGGGGCCGACTGTCCGACCCGGCCGCTACGGTGGGCCGGAGTCGTCACTGCTCCGGTGCCGACGCTACGCACAACCCTCCTGCCACGGAGAGACCGTGGCCGCTGAGTCCAAAGGAGGTGGGTTACTCATGCGTCACTACGAGCTGATGGTCATCCTCGACCCCTCGGTCGAGGAGCGCGCTGTCTCCCCCCTGATCGAGAACTTCCTCACCGTCGTCCGCAACGGCGGCGGCAAGGTGGAGAAGGTCGACACCTGGGGCCGTCGCCGTCTGGCTTACGAGATCAACAAGCAGTCCGAGGGCATCTACTCGGTCATCGACCTGAAGGCCACGCCTGAGGTCGTCAAGGAGCTCGACCGCCAGCTGGGCCTGAGCGAGTCGGTTCTGCGGACCAAGGTCCTGCGCCCGGACACCCACTGAGCCACCTCTGAGGCCTTCGGGTCTCGGGTAGCTCGCGTCCGCTGTTTCACGTGAAACAGCGGTGAACGGACATCTTCCCGAGAGGTCATCACCACCATGGCAGGCGAGACCGTCATCACCCTCGTCGGCAATCTCGTCGACGACCCCGAGCTGCGCTTCACCCCGTCGGGTGCGGCGGTCGCGAAGTTCCGCATCGCGTCCACCCCCCGCACCTTCGACCGTCAGACGAACGAGTGGAAGGACGGCGAGAGCCTCTTCCTCACGTGCAACGTCTGGCGGCAGCCGGCGGAGAACGTGGCCGAGTCGCTGCAGCGCGGCATGCGCGTCATCGTGCAGGGCCGACTGCGCCAGCGGTCTTACGAGACCAAGGAAGGCGAGAAGCGGACGGTCTTCGAGGTCGAGGTCGACGAGGTCGGTCCGAGCCTGCGCTCGGCGACCGCCAAGGTCACCCGGGCCAACCGGTCCGGCGGCCCCGGTGGCGGCTTCGGCGGCCAGCAGGGTGGCGGCCAGGGCGGTGGCGGCTGGGGCGGCGGCGGTGGCGGCCAGCAGGGCGGCGGCAGCTGGGGTGGAAACTCCGGCGGCGGCCAGTCCGGCCCCTCCGACGACCCCTGGGCGTCCAGCGCCCCGTCCGGTGGCGGCCAGCAGGGTGGCGGCGGCTGGGGTGGAAACTCCGGCGGCGGCTTCTCGGAAGAGCCCCCGTTCTAAGAGCTGACAGATTTCGTGCGGCCCGGCCGCGGTGTCCTCGGACGCCCGCCGGGCCGTGAACCCCAAATGGAGCACACAATGGCGAAGCCGCCTGCTCGCAAGCCGAAGAAGAAGGTTTGCGTCTTCTGCAAGGACAAGGTCAACTACGTTGACTACAAGGACACGAACCTGCTGCGGAAGTACATCTCCGACCGCGGCAAGATCCGTGCCCGTCGGGTGACCGGCAACTGCACCCAGCACCAGCGTGACGTCGCCACGGCCGTGAAGAACAGCCGTGAGATGGCGCTGCTGCCCTACACCAGCACCGCGCGCTAAGAGAGGGTGACCGAGTAATGAAGATCATCCTCACTCACGAGGTGCCGGGTCTCGGCTCCGCCGGCGAGGTCGTCGAGGTCAAGGACGGCTACGCCCGCAACTACCTGGTCCCGCGTGGCTACGCCATCCGCTGGACCAAGGGTGGTCAGAAGGACGTCGACGCCATCCGTCGCGCCCGCAAGATCCACGCCATCCAGACCCTCGAGGCCGCCAACGAGGTCAAGGGTCAGCTCGAGGGCGTCCAGGTCAAGCTGGCCGTCCGCTCGGGCGACGCCGGCCGCCTGTTCGGCTCGGTGACCCAGGCCGACGTCGTCGAGGCCATCAAGGCCGCCGGCGGCCCGGCGGTGGACAAGCGCGCCGTCGCGATCGCCTCGCCGATCAAGACCGTGGGCTCCCACAAGGTCTCGGTCAAGCTGCACTCAGACGTCGTGGCCAACCTCGACGTCGCCGTCGTGGCTGCCTGAGCTCCGTAGCGAAGGCCCGAGGGCCGGACTCCTCCGGGAGTCCGGCCCTCGGTCTTTTCCCGGGCGGGTGCGGAAGCCGCCTCCGGGCCGTACGGAAACGTTTCAGCCGCGCACCGCGCCGGTGACCAGCCACTTGCCGCCGCGGGCGCGCCAGACCAGGAAACCGGCCCGCAGCAGCATGAACAGGTTCATCCCCCACCAGAGCCCGGCCAGACCGGTGCCGGTGGCCGGCACCACCAGGGCCACCGGGACGAACACCGCCAGGGTGGCGAGCCCGGCCCAGGCCAGGTAGGGGCCGTCGCCCGCGCCCATCAGCACGCCGTCCAGCACGAAGACCAGGCCGGCCACCGGCTGGGTGAGCGCGAGCAGCAGCAGGGCGGTGTCCAGCTGGGCCCGGACGACCGGGTCGGGCGTGAACAGCGGGACGTACAGCGGGCGGGCGAGCACCACCAGCAGGCCGAGCACCAGCCCGGAGACGATGCCCCACTCGACCATCCGCCGGGTGGCGGCCCGGGCGCCGGGGGCGTCCGAGGCGCCCAGGTAGCGGCCGATGATGGCCTGGCCGGCGATCGCGATGGCGTCCAGCGCGAAGGCCAGGAAGTTGAACAGGGCCATGGTGATCTGGTGGGCGGCCACCTGGTCGTCGCCGAGCCGGGCGGCCACCGCGGTGGCGGTCATCAGCACGGCGCGCAGGCTGATCGTGCGGACCAGCAGCGGGCCGCCGGCCCTGGCACCGGCCCGGATGCCCGCGGCGTCCGGCCGCAGCGAGGCCCCTTCCCGGCGGGCGCCGCGGACCACCACGACCAGGTAGGCGGCGGCCATCCCGCTCTGGGCGAGCACGGTGCCCCAGGCCGAGCCGGCCACCCCGAGCCCGGCGCCGTACACCAGACCGGCGTTCAGTCCGATGTTGGCGGCGAAGCCCGCGACGGCCACCACCAGCGGCGTGCGGGTGTCCTGGAGGCCGCGCAGCACCCCGGTGGCGGCCAGCACCATGAGCATCGCCGGGATGCCCAGGGAGCTGATCCGCAGGTACGTCACCGCGTGCGGCGCGGCGGTCGCCGAGGCGCCCAGCGCGTCGGCCGCCCAGGGGGCCAGCAGCAGGGTGAGCAGGACCACCGGGACGGCCAGGCCCAGCGCGAGCCAGATGCCGTCGATGCCCTGCTGCACGGCGCCCCTGCGGTCCCCGGCGCCGATCCGGCGGGCGACCGCCGCGGTGGTGGCGTAGGCGAGGAAGACGAACACGCCGGTCGCGGTGGAGAGCGCGGCGGAGGCGACGCCCACACCGGCCAGCTGGGGGGTGCCGAGGTGGCCGACGATCGCCGAGTCGGCCATCAGGAAGAGCGGCTCGGCGACGAGCGCGCCGAAGGCCGGGACGGCCAGGGCGAGGATCTCCCGGTCGTGCCGGCGCCGTGAGGGGGCCGGGGCCGGTGTCGGGGGCGAGGCGGTCATGGGGTCCAGGCTACTCATCCACAGGTAATGGATGTAAGTGGCATCTGCCTATTACTCGAAATTCTGAGCGGCGCGGTTCGCCCGCTCTGTGCCCACAGCCGTTCGGAGCTGTGTGAAGAATTTCTCATGCACAGGCCCGGGAAGAGGTAATCCCAGGTCAACAGGTTGACGGTGGATCGATCGTCCGGTTATCCACAGGGACGTCCACAGGGGCGTCCACAGCTTTGCGGCAGTTCTCCACAGGACGGGGCGGGTCATCCACACCCCCTGTGGATAACCGCCTTGGCGCGAGGGCGTCCGGCGCCTTAGCGTGGGCCCTCCGCCCGACACTCCCGCCGCCCCGGCGTCCGATTTGTCGGAGCCGTGGCGTACAAGGAGGATCGGATCCGCTCCACCCAGCCACCGGCAAGCCCGCTCCAACTTCGCACCACTCGCTGATCGGGGAACACGCGTGACCGGCCCCCAGTACGACGACCACGACGCCCCGCCGCCGGAGGAGGACTGGCAGCCCGCCGAGGACCCCTTCCCGGCCGGCGCCTTCGACGACGCTCCCTTCCCGGACGGACCGGGCGATCGGCTGCCGGTCTCCCGGAGCCGCGGCGAGGGACGCCAGGGCGGTGGCCGCGACGGCTTCCAGAAGGGCGGCAAGGGCGGCTTCCAGAAGGGCGAGAAGGGCGGCTGGCAGCGCCGGGACGACAACGGCGGCGGCGAGGGCGGGGGCGGCGCGGACGGCTTCGAGCGCGTACCGCCGCAGGACCTGGACGCCGAGAAGTCCGTCCTCGGCGGCATGCTGCTGTCCAAGGACGCCATCGCCGACGTGGTCGAGGTGCTCAAGCCGGCCGACTACTACCGGCCCGCGCACGAGATGATCCACGGCGCGATCCTCGACCTCTACGCCCGGGGCGAGCCGGCCGACCCGATCACCGTGGCCGGCGAGCTGACCAAGCGCGGCGAGCTCCAGCGGGTCGGCGGCGCCTCGTACCTGCACACCCTGGTCAACTCCGTCCCGACCGCGGCCAACGCCGAGTACTACGCCCAGATCGTCAACGAGCGCGCCGTCCTGCGCCGCCTGGTCGAGGCCGGCACCCGGATCGCCGGCATGGGCTACGCGGCCGAGGGCGACGTGGACGAGATCGTCAACGCCGCCCAGGCGCAGATCTACGCCGTCACCGAGCAGCGCACCAACGAGGACTACGCCCCGCTCGCCGACATCATGGAGGGCGCCCTCGACGAGATCGAGGCGATCGGCTCCCGGCAGGGCCAGATGTCCGGCGTGCCGACCGGCTTCGCCGACTTCGACGCGCTCACCAACGGCCTCCACCCCGGCCAGATGATCGTCATCGCGGCCCGCCCCGCGATGGGCAAGTCCACGCTCGCGCTGGACTTCGCGCGGGCGTGCTCGATCCACAACAAGCTGCCGAGCGTGATCTTCTCGCTCGAAATGGGGCGCAACGAGATCGCCATGCGCCTGCTCTCCGCCGAGGCCCGGGTGGCGCTGCACCACATGCGCTCGGGCAACATGACGGACGACGACTGGACGCGGGTCGCCCGCCGGATGCCCGACGTCAGCGAGGCGCCGCTGTTCATCGACGACTCGCCGAACCTGTCGATGATGGAGATCCGCGCCAAGTGCCGCCGGCTGAAGCAGCGCAACGACATCAAGCTGATCGTCATCGACTACCTCCAGCTGATGCAGTCCGGCGGCTCCCGGCGGGCCGAGAACCGTCAGCAGGAGGTCTCGGACATGTCCCGAAACCTCAAGCTGCTGGCCAAGGAGCTGGAAGTCCCGGTCATCGCGCTCTCCCAGCTGAACCGTGGCCCCGAGCAGCGCACCGACAAGCGGCCGATGGTCTCGGACCTCCGTGAGTCGGGCTCGATCGAGCAGGACGCCGACATGGTCATCCTGCTGCACCGCGAGGACGCCTACGAGAAGGAGTCCCCGCGCGCGGGCGAGGCCGACCTCATCGTCGCCAAGCACCGAAACGGTCCGACCGCGACGATCACGGTGGCCTTCCAGGGCCACTACTCGCGCTTCGTCGACATGACCCGGGACTGACCGGGCCGGGGTGCCCCGGCGCTCAGACGGTGACGGTGGCGCGGAAGAGCGTGCCGCCGGTGCCGGAGAGGCGGGTCGGGGCGCCGGTGGCGGGGAGGAAGGCGGACTGGCCGCGGGCCAGGTCCAGGACGGTGCCGTCGGCGGAGGTCAGCCGGGCGTCGCCCTCGGTGCAGAGCAGGATCTGCGGGGTGCGCCCGTCGATCTCGCGCCCGGCGCCGTCCAGGACGAAGCGGGAGAGCCGGAACTCGTCGATCGGGACGGGGTAGAGCTCCTCGCCCGGGGTGCCGTCGACCGGGGCGGGCTCCAGCACCTCGGGGGCGCCGGCCGTGAAGACCACGACCTCCAGCAGCTCCGGCACGTCGATGTGCTTGGGGGTGAGGCCGGCCCGCAGCACGTTGTCGGAGTTGGCCTGGAGCTCGACGCAGACGCCGGACAGGTAGGCGTGCGGCACCCCGGCGCCCAGGTAGAGCGCCTGGCCGGCCCGCAGCCGGAAGTGGTTGAGCAGCATGCCGGCGATCACGCCGCGGTCGTCCGGGAAGTCCTCGGCGATCCGGGCGTACGGGGCGTACTCCCCGTCGGGGTCGGTCAGCGCCAGCCCCTCGACGGTCCGCCGGACGGTCTCCGGGTCCAGCGCGAGGGCGGCGGTGAGGGCGCCGCGCAGCGCCTCGGACTCCTCCCTGGCGGTCAGCCGCTCGATCACCGGGGCGAGCCCGGGCACCGCGAGGCCGGCCAGCAGCCGGGCCGCCTCGGCGGGCCGGCGGAAGCCGCACAGGCCCTCGAAGTCGCCCAGCGCACAGACCATTTCGGGTTTGTGGTTGGCGTCCCGGTAGTTGCGCTCGGTGGCGTCCAGGGGGATCCCGAGGGCGTTCTCGGCGGCGAAGCCGGCCCGGGCCTGGTCGAGCGTGGGGTGGGCCTGGATGGACAGCGGGATGCCGGCGGCCAGGACCTTGAAGAGGAACGGCAGGGCCGGGCCGAACCGGGCCACGCTCGCGGCGCCCAGCTCGCCCTCAGGGTCGGCCGCGATCAGCTCGTCCAGCCGGCGCGGGCCTTCGCCGCGGTCGGCGCGCGACGGTGCGCCGGGGTGGGCGCCCATCCACAGTTCGGCCTGCGGTTCACCGGTCGGCTGCTGCCCGAGCAGTTCGGGCAGGGCGGTGAGCGACCCCCAGGCGTACGGGCGGACGGTGTTGACGAGCCTGTCCATGCGCGCGGTCCTACTCCTTCGCTGTCTGGGCGGCCCCGGACGTCCCGAGTCCGATTCGCCGGGGCGGGCCCGGCGGTGCGGGCGGTCCGGGCGCGGGCAAGGGAAACGACCCTAGCCGAACGGTGTCACCCGAGGGGAAACGGTGGGCATCGGATGGGAGTGCCGCGGCCGGGTCGGCGGTTCCCGGCGCGGTAGTAGGATGCGAGGACGCAGTAGTCTCCGCCCTGCGCGCAGTTCACCACCGTGGTCCTCCCCGGCGGACTGCCGGCGGAGCCGCGTTCCAGAATGCGGGCGCCGGTGTTCCGAGACCCCCCGCCATCGGCCGAGAGGTTTGTACGTGACCGTGAACCAGCAGAGTTTTGCTGATCTCGGCAAGGTCCTGGTGATCATCCCGACCTACAACGAGGCGGAGAACGTCGAGCGGATCGTCGGCCGGGTCCGTGCCGCCGTGCCCGAGGCGCACGTGCTGGTCGCCGACGACAACAGCCCCGACGGCACCGGCGAGCTGGCCGACAAGCTGGCCGTCGAGGACGAGCAGGTCCACGTCCTGCACCGCAAGGGCAAGGAGGGCCTGGGCGCCGCCTACCTCGCGGGCTTCCGCTGGGGCATCGACCACGGCTACGACGTCCTGGTCGAGATGGACGCGGACGGCTCGCACCAGCCCGAGGAGCTGGACCGGCTGCTGGGCGCGCTGCGCGGCGCCGACCTGGTGCTGGGCTCGCGCTGGGTGCCGGGCGGCCGGGTGGTGAACTGGCCGAAGTCGCGCCTGCTGCTCTCCCGCGGCGGCTCGACCTACTCGCGGCTGATGCTGGGCGTGCCGATCCGGGACGTCACCGGCGGCTACCGGGCGTTCCGCAAGGAGACCCTGCTGGGCCTGGGCATGGACGAGGTGGCCTCGGCCGGGTACTGCTTCCAGGTCGACCTGGCCTGGCGCACGGTGAAGGCCGGGTTCAAGGTCGCCGAGGTGCCGATCACCTTCGTGGAGCGGGAGCTCGGGGCCTCCAAGATGAGCCGCAGCATCGTGGTCGAGGCGCTGTGGCGGGTGACCACCTGGGGCGTCACCGACCGGCTGGCCCGGCTGCGCGGCGGCTCCGCGCGCTGACCGACCGACTTTCCGGACCGAAGGGGCCCGTCCACCGTCACGGTGGGCGGGCCCCTTCGCGCGTCCGGCGGCGGCGTGCGCCGCGGCGGCTCAGCAGCCGCTCTTGAGCACGCTCTCGGGCAGGTGGCGTTCGGCCCAGACGGCCAGTTCGGTGAGCGCGGGCCTGAGCGCCACGCCGGACTCGGTGAGCCGGTAGCTGACCCGCAGCGGTGGTCCGGCGTCGACCTCGCGGACGACCAGCCCGGCCTCGGCCAGCTCGGTCAGCCGGTCGGAGAGCATCCGTTCGCTGATGCCCGGGACGGCGCGGCGCAGCTCGGAGAAGTACGCGGGGCCGCCGTTGGTGAGCACGCCCAGCAGCATGCCGGTCCAGCGCTTGCCGAGCAGGGTGAACACCCGGTTGAGGGCCAGGTCCACGTTGCGGCAGGGGCCGGGGCCCTCGACGCCGCACGCGTCGGTGGCGATCGGGACTCCGTCGGTCAGTGCCTCGTGGTCGTCCATGGGATCAAGCGTACTCGACCCGTCACTAGTGACTGCAGAAAAGTAAGCTGCTACTCTACTTGCAGTTGCAGCGAAAACAGCAGCTACTAATTCTCTGGAGGTCCTGCCATGCCCACGCTCCTGCACCTCGACTCCTCCGCGATCGCCGACGGCTCGGTCTCCCGCGAGGTCACCGCCGCGTTCCGGGCCGCCTGGCAGGCCGAGCACCCGGACGGCACCGTGGTCTACCGCGACCTCGCCGCCGAGCCGCTCCCGCACCTGGACGCCCACGGCATCAGCGCCGGATTCGCCCCCGCCGAGGCCCGCAGCGCCGAGCAGGCCGCCGCCTTCGAGCTGCGCGAGGAGCTGATGGCCGAGCTGGAGCGGGCCGACGCCGTGCTGATCGGCAGCCCGATGTACAACTTCACGATCCCGTCGACCCTCAAGGCCTGGCTGGACCAGGTGATCCTGGTCGGCCGCACCGCCGGCGAGGCGCCCTCCGCCAAGGGCACCCCGGTCACCGTGGTCGCCGCCCGCGGCGGTTCCTACGCGCCCGGAGCCCCCCGCGAGCCGTTCGAGTTCGTCACCACCTACCTGGAGAAGGTGCTGACCGGCATGCTCGGACTGGAGGTCGAGTTCATCGTCCCGGAGTTCACCCTGGCGGGCACCGTCCCGGCGATGGCCGACTTCGTCCCGAAGGCCGCCGAGTCCAAGGCCCAGGCGCTGGAGCTGGCCGCCCGCCGGGGCAAGGAGCTGGCCGCCGCGGCCGCGGTGTGACGTGCGTCGGAGGCGCGCCCCGCCGGGCGCGCCTTCCGCGCAATCGGCCGCCGGTGCTCCCATGCTGTAGGGCGCAGGACATCCGACCGCCGACCAGAGGGAGCAGCCCGTGACGACGTCCCCGCCCGAGGAGAGCGCCGGCGCGGAGCGTGCCCAGGCCGGGCCGGCCGTCCCCGGTGGGCCCGCCGGGGCCGCGGGCGGCTCCGAGCCGCCGGAGCCCGGGCAGCCGGCCCGGCCGCTGGAGGTCGCCGTCTTCACCGGCCCCGAGTCGGCCTTCTTCGCCACCTCCACCCTGATCCTCGGCGAGCGGACCGCGATCCTGGTGGACGCCCAGCTGACCCGCAGCGCCGGGCGCGAGCTGGCCGAATGGGTCGCGGGCAAGGGCAGACGGCTGCTCGCCGTCGTGGTCACCCACCGGCACCCGGACCACTACTTCGGCGCCGAGGAGGTGCTGCGGCTCTTCCCGGACGCGCAGCTGCTGGCCGCCCCGGCCGTCGTCGAGGGCATCCGGCGCACCGTCGCCGCCAAGGTCGCGCAGTGGAAGCCGGTGTACGGCGACGACATCCCGGACCACCCGCTGATCCCCGCCCCGCTGCTGCCGCAGCCGCTGATGCTGGACCGCCAGGTGATCCCCGTGCTGCTGCTCGGCCAGGCCGACTGCGGGGACTCCACGGTCGTCCACGTGCCGAGCATCCGCACCGTGATCGCGGGGGACTTCGTCCACAACGGCACCCACGTCTGGACCGCCGACACCACCCCGGCCCAGCGCACCACCTGGGGGCACAACCTCGGCCGGATCGCCGACCTCGGCGCGGACCGGGTGATCGCCGGCCACCGGGCCCCGGACCAGGGCGACGACGCGGCCCGGGTGCTGGCCTTCACCGGCGAGTACCTGCAGGACTTCGACCGGCTGCTGGCCGAGCACCCGGCCGACCCGGAGGCGCTGGTCACGGCGATGAACCAGCGGTACGGGGAGCTGACCCTGCCGTCCTTCCTGGAACTGGGCGCCGCGGCCAACACCGCCCGCACGGCCGAGGACACCGTCGAGGCCGAGGTCGTCGCCGAGCCCGAGCGGCGCCCGGAGGCCGGGCGGCGCCCGGAGCCGGAGGGCGGCCCGGAGCCCGGGCGGCAGCCGGGCGGCGCGGAGGAGTAGGGCGCCGCCGCGGGCGGATACTGGCCGCATGACGCCGTACGACGTGATCGTCCCGGCGGGCGGGGCCGCCCGGCGCCTCGGCGGGGCCGACAAGCCCGGGCTGACGGTGCGCGGGACCACCCTGCTCGACCGGGTGCTCGCCGCCTGCGCGGGCGCCCGGACCGCCGTCGTGGTCGGCCCGCCCCGGCCGACCGCACGGGCCGGCGTCCACTGGACCAGGGAGCAGCCGCCCGGCGGTGGGCCGGTGGCCGCCGTCGCGGCCGGGCTCGACCTGGTCACCGCGCAGACCGTGCTGCTGCTCGCCGCCGACCTGCCCTTCCTGGACCGGCGGACGGTGGAGCGGCTGGTCACCGCCCTCGACCGGGCCGGGGCCGACGCGGACGCCGCCGTGCTGGTCGACGCGGGCGGGCGCGAC
>NZ_JBEZUT010000078.1:0-28604 GCF_040636595.1 Kitasatospora sp. NPDC036755 | reverse complement strand
AGGGTGCGGCTCGGCGGCGGTGCGGGGCGCGGCCGGGGAGTCCGCCACTGCACAGGCGCCGACCGGCACGGCGGCCGGTGCGGGCTCCGCGGCGGGGGCCTTCTTCTGGCGCGGCCGGAACCAGGCGCCGGTGGACTCCGACTCGGAGGTGGCCGGCGGGATCGGCGGGATCTGCCACTCCGGCGGCAGGTTCGGCGGGGAGACCTGGTGGCCGCCGTCGTCCATCACGCCGAGGACGGGCGAGGCCGGCGCGGAGCGGTGCCGCGGGTTGCCCGGGTCGGCGACGGCGGCCTGGGCGTCCTCGCCCGGGCCGTCCTCGTTCTTGACGGTGCTGCGGACGACGACCGGCGGGATCGGACGCGAGCCGGGGATGTTGATCCGGACCCGGGTGGTCAGGGTGGTCTCGGTCTTCGGACCGTCGTCCTCGCCGCCCGACGCGGTGCCCGGTCCGGTGCCGGCCGCGGCCCGGTCGACGCCGGGCCCCGGTGTGCCGTAGGGCGGGGTGCCCGACGGGTAGGCGTCCGGGCCCGTACGCCGGGGCGTCGGGTGGGCGTTGTCAGATTCGCGGCTGCTCAATGCTGCTCTGCTCCGGGTTCGCGGGCGGGCCGTGCGGCGCGACCGCGGTTCGTGGTCGCCGGGCCTTGGCTGGGGCGGGCGGCGGTCGGGTACGGCGTTCTGCGGGACCACCATACTGGGAAGAACTGAGCGGCGAACGGCTTCGGACAGATCCTGATACGTCCGGTTCCTCCGGTATGAGAGTAAGGCCGCGCGCTCCTGACTGCTCGTCGTACGCGGTACGGTACGCCGCGCACGACCCGAGTCAGCGCGGGGGGCCGGGCACCCCGGGGAACCAGCTGCCGCGGGTGGGCAGGGTGGCGCAGATCACGCCCAGCACCGAACCGGCGAACAGCCAGGCCAGCGAGGTGGCGTTGGACCACAGCACGTTGTCGCCCTCGGGCCGGGGCACGATCAGCAGCAGCATCGCCAGGAACCAGCCGGCCGCCGGCGCGGCCGCGCCGAGCCGGGTGCCGGTGACCCGCAGGCCGCCGTAGAAGGTGGCGGCCGTCGCGGCGAGCGCCAACAGGACCCCCACCGGCGGCCACAGGGCCTGCACAAAGGATCCGCAGACCGACACCACGGCGCCCAGCAGGAAGAACAGCACGTAGGCCGCGATCCGGGCCGGGCGCGGGGGCTGGGACTCGGCCAGCCGCTCCTCGCGGGTGCCGAGGAGGACGGCGGCGACCGGGCGGCGGGCCGGCCCGGGGGCGGGCTTGCTCATCGGGTGCCCTCCTCGGCGTGCGCGTCGGCGGGCAGGAGGCCGGCGAACAGGTCGTCCTCCGGCTCGCCCGGCCCGGCCTGGCCGCGCACCAACTGGTAGTACTCGGTGGCGAACAGCGGCTGGGCCAGGCCGTTGGAGAGCGCGAAGAAGTCGCCGTCCACGGTGATCTGGGTGGCGTGGGCGGCCATCGCGGCGGCCTTGCGACCCGCGTGCGCGGCGCCGTCCAGCACGGTGGTGACCACCCCCTCGTCGACCACGCCGGGGACGTCGGCGGGCCGGGCGACGCCCGGGAAGGACGCCTTGACGGCGGCCTCGGCGAGCCCGGCCTCGATCACCGGGCGGGGCATCCGGTTCCAGTACACCTTGGCGATCCGCCAGGCCGGGCCCAGCTCCGGCCGGTGCGCCGGGTCGGCGGCCAGCTCGTACGCGCGCATCGCGACCCGGTGGGCCTGGATGTGGTCCGGGTGCCCGTAGCCGCCGTCCGGGTCGTAGGTGACCAGCACCTGGGGGCGCGTCTCGCGGATCACCGCGACCAGGTGTCCGGCCGCCTCGTCGACGTCCGCCCGCCAGAAGCAGCCGGGCGCGTCGTTCTCGGGCACGCCCATCATCCCGGAGTCGCGGTAGCGCCCCGGACCGCCGAGGAAGCGGAAGTCGGTCACGCCGAGGGCGCCCATCGCCCCGGTCAGCTCGCCGATCCGGTACGCGCCGAGGGCGTCCTCCCGATCGGCCGTCAGGTGGGCCAGCTCCGGGGGGATCACCTCGCCGCCCTCGCCGAGGGTGCAGGTCACCAGCGTGACCCGGGCGCCCTCGGCGGCGTACCGGGCCATGGTGGCGCCGTTGCCGATCGACTCGTCGTCGGGGTGCGCGTGCACCAGGAGGAGGCGGCGGCCGGTAGTCGCGGTCATGGGAGGAAGCCTAGGGCCTGCCGCCGGACTCCCGTCGTCCGCTCCTCCGGGCGGACGTCAGAGCCTCAGGCCGTTGATCATTCCGGCGAGGTTGCTGGTGACCTGGCTGATCGACGGGGCGATCGAGCTGGAGGCCAGGTAGAAGCCGAGCAGCGCGCAGACGATCGCGTGCGCCAGCTTCAGGCCGGACCGGCGGATCAGGATCACCACGATGACCAGCATCAGCACGGCGGCGGAGATGTTCATGGCCATGTCGGCTCACACCCCTTCTCGGGCACGCCGCCTCCGGGGAGGGCGGCGAGGGACGGTGCGGGACTGGGGGCTGCGGGGGACCGCGGGTCCGGGACGGCGCCGGGCGGCCACTCGCGCGACAAGTCATACCCGATGGGTAAGGGTGTCATTACCCTCGGTGAGTCCACGCACGCCGGGGCATCGTGGCATCTGAGGGGCGCATGGGCCGGTCGGAGGCGGTTTGGACCCCTTTGGGGCGTACTTGGTGACGATGCTCCGAACGAGTGATCAGCGTGCGCCCGGCGTCACTGGTCCGGCGTCATAGGGTCTGGTGCCATGACCTCCCACACCTCTGCCGACACCTTCCCCCGGCAGTACGCGCGGACCCTGCGCTACACCGTCGGTGCGCCCCGCTCCTTCTCCGTCGCGCCGGACGGCTCGCGGGTCGTCTTCCTCCGCTCGCGATCCGGGCACGACCGGGCCAACCTGCTCTGGACCCTCGACACCGCCACCGGCGAGGAGCGGATCGCCGCCGACCCGGCCGTGCTGCTCGGCGGCGGCGAGGAGGACCTCTCGCCGGCCGAGAAGGCCCGCCGCGAGCGCAGCCGCGAGGGCTCGGCCGGCATCGTCGGCTACGCCCTGGACGCGGCCGGCGGGCTGGCGGTCTTCGCCCTCTCCGGCCGGCTGTTCACCGCCGACCTGGCCACCGGCGCCACCGCCGAACTGCCCGCCGAGGGGCCGCTGCTGGACCCGCGCCCGTCCCCCGACGGCACCCACGTCGCGTACGCCAACACCGTCGGCGAGCTCCGGCTGACCCGCACCGACGGCAGCGGCGACCGGGTGCTCGCCGAGCCGGACGGCCCGAACGTCACCTGGGGCCAGGCCGAGTTCATCGCCCAGGAGGAGATGGACCGCGACCGCGGCTTCTGGTGGTCCCCGGCGGGCGACCGGCTGCTGGTCGAGCGCGCCGACGACAGCCCGGTGCGCCGCTGGTGGATCGCCGACCCGGCGAACCCGGACCGCGAGCCCGCCGAGGTCGCCTACCCGGCGGCCGGCGGCGCCAACGCCGAGGTCGGGCTCTGGCTGCTCGACCTGCACGGCGGGCGCACCGAGGTGGTCTGGGACCGCGAGACCCACCCGTACCTCGGCCGGGTGCACTGGTCGAAGGGCGGCGTGCCGCTGCTCCTGGTCCAGACCCGCGACCAGCGCGGCCAGCGGATCCTCGGCCTGGACGTCAACACCGGCGCCACCGAGGTGCTGCACGAGGAGAAGGACAGCGTCTGGCTGGAGCTGTTCGGCGGCGTACCGGCCTGGACCCCGGACGGCAAGCTGGTCCGGATCTCCGACATCGAGGAGGTGCGCGAAGCGCCTCAGAAGGGTGGCGGCGGGCGACGGGAGGGCGGGGTGCGGGCGCTGGTGATCGGCGACCGCGCCGTGACCGGGGCCGACCTGCACGTCCGCTCGGTCGTCGCCGTCACCGAGCAGGAGGTGTTCTTCAGCGCCGCCGGCGGCGCCGAGGAGACCGACCCCGAGCCGGGCTGGATCGGCGTCGGCCGGATCAGCCACGACGGCACCCGGCTGGCCTGGGAGTCCGCCAACGGGCGCCCGTTCACCTCCGTCACCAGCGCGGTGCACGGCGGCGGGGTCACCGTCCGGGCCACCGCCGAGCCCGACCTGCCCGGCACCCTGGTGCAGGTCGCCCGGGACCTGCCCGAGGGCCTGGCGGTCGACGACGTCGCCACCATCGCCTCGTACGCCGAGGCCCCGGTCATCACCGCCCGCCCGGTCTTCCGCTTCGCCGGCGAGCGCCGCATCCCGGCCGCCGTCTTCCTGCCCACCGGCTACGACCGCGAGCGGGACGGCCTGCTGCCCGTCCTGATGGACCCGTACGGCGGCCCGCACGGCCAGCGCGTGCTCCAGGCGCACAACCCGCACCTCAACTCGCAGTGGTTCGCCGACCAGGGCTTCGCGGTGGTCGTCGCCGACGGGCGCGGCACCCCAGGGCGCGGCCCGGCCTGGGAGAAGTCGATCGCCTTCGACTTCGCCGGGGCCACCCTGGACGACCAGGTGGAGGCGCTGCGGGCGCTCGCCGGGGAGTTCCCGCTGGACCTCGACCGGGTCGCCATCCGCGGCTGGTCGTACGGCGGCTACCTCGCGGCGCTCGCCGTGCTGCGCCGCCCGGACGTCTTCCACGCGGCGGTGGCCGGGGCGCCGGTCACCGACTGGGAGCTGTACGACACCCACTACACCGAGCGGTACCTGGGCGACCCGGCCGAGCGGCCCGAGGTGTACGCCGCCAACTCGCTGAGCGGGTACGCGGCCGGGCTGGAGCGCCCGTTGATGATCATCCACGGGCTGGCGGACGACAACGTGGTGGCCGCGCACACCCTGCGGCTGTCCTCGGCGCTGCTCGCCGCGGGCCGCCCGCACACCGTGCTGCCGCTGTCCGGCGTCACCCACATGACCCCGCAGGAGGAGGTCGCGGAGAACCTGCTGCTGCTCCAGGTCGACTTCGTGAAGCGCTCGCTGGGCCTGTGAAACCCGTCTGACCAGTGCTTTCGGCGGCCGGTGCCCCTGACGGGGGTACCGGCCGCCGGCATGACATCCGTCATGCCGAAGGCACGACGGCGGACACTGCCGCCCCCACCCGCCCGCGCGGGACTCTGAGGTGGTGCGAACAGCACCCGGCCGTGACACCACGGGCGTGACACCACCAGGGAAGAGGACAGCGGCGATGAGTACCGAGGTGGCCGCCTTCCGCGGCGTCGGCAAGAGCTACGGGCGGGTGCGCGCCGTGGACGGACTGGACCTCGTGCTGCGGCCGGGCGAGACCGTCGCCCTGCTCGGGCCGAACGGCGCCGGGAAGTCCACCAGCCTGGACCTGCTGCTCGGCCTGCGCGAGCCCGACCGGGGCAGCGTGACCCTGTTCGGCGGCACCCCGCGGGCGGCGATCGCGGCCGGCCGGGTCGGCGCGATGCTGCAGAGCGGCGGACTGATGACGGACGTCAAGGTGCGCGAGCTGGTGCAGCTCGCCTGCGACGTGCACCCGCGCGGCCGGTCGGCCACGGAGGTGCTGACCGACGCCGGGATCGCCGAGCTGGCGGAACGGCGGGTCGACAAGCTGTCCGGCGGCCAGGAGCAGCGGGTCCGCTTCGCCCTGGCCATCGCCGGCGACAACGACCTGATCGTGCTGGACGAGCCCACCACCGGCATGGACGTCAGCGTGCGGCAGTCGTTCTGGGCGAGCATGCGCGCCCAGGCCGACGCCGGGCGCACGGTGCTGTTCGCCACCCACTACCTGGAGGAGGCCGACTCGATCGCCGACCGCGTGCTGGTGCTCTACCGCGGCCGGCTGATCGCCGACGGCAGCTCGGCGGAGATCAAGGCGCGGGCCGGCGCCCGCCGGATCGCCTTCGAACTCCACGACGCGGACGGCGGGTTCGAGGAGTCCGTGCTGCGCACCCTGCCCGGGGTGCAGGCGCTGGACGTCACCGCGCGGGTCCCGGGGGTGCGCACGGTGCGGATCCGGACCGCGGACGCCGACGCCAGCGTGGCCGGGATCTACCGGGCGGGGCTGTACCCGCGCGGACTGGAGGTCGCCGGCGTGGGTCTGGAGCAGGCCTTCCTGACCATCACCGGGGAGTTCGACCGCGAGGGCGGCACCGAGGGCGCCGACGACGCGGCCGCCGAGAAGGAGAGCGTGCGATGACCACCCTGATCCGGCTGGAGATCCTGCGGACCCTGCGCAACCGGCGCTACCTGCTCTTCACCATCGCCTACCCGGCGCTGATGTACTTCTTCTTCATCAACGCCTACGGCTCCACCCAGCTCGCCGGCGGACTGCCGGTGAAGACCTACTTCATGGTCTCGATGGCCACCTTCGGCGCGGTCGGCGCGGTGCTGACCGGCAGCGCGCAGCGGATCTCGCTGGAGCGCAAGAGCGGCTGGGTGCGCCAGCTGCGGCTGACCGCGCTGCCCGGCCGGGCGTACACCCTCGGCAAGATCGCGGCGACCGCGGTCACCACCCTGCCGGCGATCCTGGTGGTCTTCGCGGTCGGCGCGAGCCAGGGCGTCTCGCTCACGGCGGCGCAGTGGGCCGGCCTGACGGCCGCGCTCTGGCTGGGCAGCTTCGTGTTCGCCGCGCTCGGGGTGGCGCTCGGGTACGCGGCGGCACCGGACGCGGTGCAGCCGATCGTGATGATCACCTACATGGCGATGGCCCTGCTCGGCGGCACCTGGTTCCCGGTGAGCGGCTCGTTGGAGAAGTTCGCCCGGTTCAACCCGGTGTACCTGTACAACCAGCTGGCGACCTTCACCCGGCCCGGGCACTCCCTGGACGTCGTCGCGGTCGCCGGGCTGGCCGGCTTCCTGGTGGTGTTCGCCGCCGCCGCGGCGGCGCTGTACCGCCGCGACACCCGCCAGGCATGATGACCGACATGAACGACGCGCGCCAGGCCCACCGTCCCGAGGAACCCCCGGGGGCGGGCGTGGCGCGCGCGTCCTTCATGAACGTGCCCGGCTCCCCGGTGGAGAGCAGGCGGCAGCTGCTGGTCAAGGTCGCCTGGATGCTGCTGTGGATGCTCTACCTGGCCTACCCGGCGGGCGACCTGCTGAACGGCGGCCACAGCACGGCCGGGACGGTGTTCGGCTGGTGCTGCCTGGCCGGGTTCATGGCCGCCTACGTGCTGCTGGTGATCTTCCGCTCGCAGGCCGGGATGCGGCCGCGGGCCTGCCTGGCGATCGTCACGACCATGGTCGGGCTCGCCGTCGCCGCCTCGGTCGTCCTCGGTCCCGCCTTCCTGACGCTGTTCATCTACGCCTCGGTGTGCGTCGCGATCATCGTTCCGGCCCGGTACGCGCTGCGCGGGCTGGTCGCCATGGGGGTGCTCACCGCGGCGGTCGGGGTGGGCATCGGCGCCGGCATCGACAACGTCTCCACCTTCGCGCTCAGCGCCTTCCTCTCCGGCGTCGCGATGACCGGACTGCAGCGGCTGGTCGCCGCCATGAAGGAGCTGCGCGAGGCCCGGGCCGCCGTCGCGCACCTGGCCGCCTCCGAGGAGCGGCTGCGGCTGGCCCGCGACCTGCACGACCTGCTCGGGCACTCGCTGTCGCTGATCACCCTGAAGAGCGAGCTGGCCGGGCGGTTCATGGACGCCGGCAAGGACGAGGCGGCGCGGGCACAGGTCGCCGACATCGAGCAGGTCGCCCGGCAGTCGCTGATCGACGTCCGGGAGGCGGTGACCGGCTTCCGCCGCCCGACCCTGCCGGTCGAACTGGCCGCCGCCCGCACCGCGCTGGCCGCCGCGCAGATCCGGCTGGAGGCCGCGCCCGAACTGGCGGACGCCTGGCCGACGCTGGCCGAGGAGGAGACCGGGGCGCTGGCCTGGGCGCTGCGCGAGGCCGTGACCAACGTCGTGCGGCACGGCGAGGGCGCCACCGTCTGCACGGTGACGGCGGACGAGAGCTGGGAGGCGAGCGGCGAGCGCTACGCCGTCCTGGAGGTCGCCGACGACGGGCGCGGGCCGGGCAAGTCCCAGCCGGGCAACGGCCTGTCCGGGCTCGAGGAGCGGCTGGCGCTGGTCGGCGGGCGGCTGGAGACCGGGCCGGGGGAGCGCGGCCGGGGCTTCCGGCTGCGGGCCTCGGTGCCGCTGCGGCCGGCGGCCGCGCCGGCTCCGGCTCCGGTCCCCGAGTCGCGTTAGCCCCGCAATCCGCGTTCAGGCCCCCGCGCCCTGCGGCCGAGGCCTCAGCCGGACGGCAGTTCCAGCACGAAGCGGGCGCCGCGCGGGGCGTGGGCGACCCGCAGGGTGCCGCCGTGCCGGGTGGCGATGTCCGCCGCGATGGCCAGGCCCAGGCCGCTGCCACCGGCGTCCCGGCTGCGGGCCTCGTCGAGCCGGGTGAACGGCTCGAAGATCCGCTCGTGGTCCTCCGGCGGCACGCCCGGGCCGTCGTCCCGGACCTCCAGGACGCAGGCGCGCGCGGTCTGCCGTACGGACAGCACCACCTCGGCGGACGCGTGCCGCCGGGCGTTGTCCAGCAGGTTGCGCACCAGCCGGTGCAGCCGGATGCGGCTGCCGCGCACCAGCACCGCCTCGCCCGCCTCCACCCGCAGGGCGATCCCGGCGCCGAGCGCCGGGCGGTACTGGTCGGCGAGCTCGCGCAGCACGGCGGACAGGTCGACGGGGGCGAACTGGCCGGCCGCCGCCGGGTGCGAGCCCCGGGCCAGGAACAGCAGGTCCTCGGTGAGCTGCTGGAGGCGTTCGACCGAGGTGAGCGCCTCCCTGGTCGCGGCCGGCCAGTCGGTGCGTTCGGGGTGCGCCAGCGAGACCTCCAGATTGGTGCGCAGCGCGGCGATCGGGCTGCGCAGCTCGTGCGAGGCGTCCGCGACGAAGCGCTGCTGCTGCACGGCCGAGCGCTCCAGCCGGTCCAGGGTGGCGTTGGTGGTCCGGGCCATCCGGGTCAGCTCGTCGCCGGCGGGCGGCACCGGGACGCGGCGGTCCAGCCGGTGCTCGCCGATCTCGGCCAGCTCGGCGCGGATCGCCTCCACCGGGCGCAGCGCCCGGCTGGTCGCCGCCCAGGCGATCACCGCGACCAGCAGCGCGGCGACCGGCACGCCCAGCCACAGCACCGGGTCGATGGTGCGCAGCGAGGCCTCGGCGGAGAACGGGGTGGCCAGCACGTACACCGTGAACGGGCCGACCATCGGCTTGGTCCGGTCCCCGTCCTCGCGCAGCAGGGGGCTCCAGCTGCCCATCGCGGTGAAGGCGCGCCCCGAGTAGCGGTTGGCCGCGGCGGTGTCCGCGGGGGCGATGGCGATCCGCTGGACCGACTGCCAGTTGTCGGGCGCCAGGTGCGGGACGGCCGCCGGCGGGGGACCGACCACGTGCTGGGTGGTCAGCGTCCCGCCCATGACCAGCACGCGGCCGTCGCCGTCCAGCACCACGTACGGCACCGTCCAGGCGTCCACCAGCTGCCGGCCGTACTTGAAGCCGTTGCTGATCTCGCGGGACTGCGACCCGGCCTCCGCGCGGGCGGCCTCCAGCTGGGTCTCGTACAGGTGGTCGCGCAGCCACCAGGCGCCGCCGCCGAGCAGCAGCAGCGCGGCCAGTCCGGCCGCCAGCGAGGTGCGCAGGCGGGTGGACAGCCGGTTCAGCACGACGCCGTCTCCAGCCGGTAGCCGGCGCCGCGCACCGTGGTGATCGAGTGGACGCCGAACGGGGTGTCCACCTTGCGGCGCAGCATGCTGACGTACACCTCGACGATGGACTCCTCGCCGTCGAAGGCGATGTCCCACACCTCGTCGACGATCCTCCGCTTGGACAGCACCTCGCCGGGGTGCTCGGCGAGGCAGCGCAGCACGGCGAACTCCCGCTCGGTGAGGGTGATCTCGGCGCCGCCCCGGCCGCAGCGGCGGCCCGCCGGGTCCAGCCAGAGGTCGCCGACCCGCAGCAGCGGGCCCGGCGTCCGGCTGCGGCGGATCAGGGCGCGCAGCCGGGCCAGGAACACCAGGTAGGAGAACGGTTTGGTGAGGTAGTCGTCGGCGCCGGTGTCCAGGCCCTCGGCCTCGTCGTACTCGCCGTCCTTGGCGGTCAGCATCAGGATCGGGGTGGTGACGCCGTCGGCGCGCAGCGCCTCGCACACCTTGTAGCCGTTCAGGCCGGGCAGCATGATGTCGAGCACGATCGCCCGGTAGGCGTGCCGCCGGGCCAGCCGCAGACCGGTGAGGCCGTCCGGGGCGAGGTCGACGGTGTAGCCCTCGGCCTCCAGGCCGCGCCGTACGGCCGCCGCGACCTGGGCGTCGTCCTCCACCATCAGAATCTCCATGCGGATCAGGATGCCACCGGCGCCGGATCCGTTCCTTAAGCCGTCTTCAGCTTCCTCAGCCCCGCTTCAGGGGCGTCGGCGCATGCTCTCGCCGTTCCCGCCGACCCGTCCGGGTCGGCGCTCGGCGTGGGAGGCGGCGGCGGATGACCGTTCTGGAGGGCCCCGCGGTGCCGGCCCGGCACCGCGGGCCGCGCCGCGCCCTGCCGCCCGGCCTGGTGATGGCGGCCGGGACGGTGGTCTCCCGGGCCACCGGGTTCGTCCGTTCCGCGCTGCTGGTGGCGGTGCTCGGCTCGGGGCCGCTCGCGGACGGCTACAACGTGGCCAACACGGTGCCCAACCTCCTGTTCGTGCTGCTGATCGGCGGCGCGCTGAACACCGCGCTGGTGCCCCACCTGGTGCGTACCGCGCGGGAGTCGGCGGACGGCGGGGCGGCGCACGTCGACCGGCTGGTGACGGTGCTGGTGGCCGCCCTGCTGGTGCTGACGGCGGTGGTGGTGCCGGGCGCGCCGTACGTGGTGCGGGCGTACACCTCGTACGGCGGCGGCCAGTTGGACCGGACGGTGCTGCTGGCGTACCTGTGCCTGCCGCAGGTGTTCTTCTACGGCCTGTTCACCGTGCTCGGGCAGCTCCTCAACGCCCGGCGGAGGTTCGCGCCGATGGCGTGGGCGCCGGTGCTCAACAACCTGGTGGTGATCGGGGTGTTCGCCCGGTACCTCGGCCGGCGCTCCTTCGACGACGGCGACCTGCTGGTCCTCGGGGCCGGGACGACGGCCGGCGTGGTGGCGCAGGCCCTGGTGCTGCTGCCCTGCCTGCGCGCCGCCGGGGTGCGGCTGCGCCCGCGCTGGGACTGGCGGCGGGCGGGGCTCGGCGAGCCGCTGCGGGCCGCCGGATGGACGCTGCTGCTGGTGCTCACGGACCAGGCCGGGTACTGGGTGGTGACCAGGCTGTCGACCTCGGTGGGCGAGCGGGCCGCCGCGGCCGGGCTGCCGGGCGTCGGGTACACCGCCTACAGCAGCGCCTACCTGCTGTGGATCGTGCCGCACGGGGTGGTCACGGTGTCGCTGGTGACGGCGGCGGTGCCCGCGCTCAGCGCGGCCGCCGACGCCCCGCGGGCCGTGCGCGCGCTGCTCGCCCGTACCCTCCGCACCGTCGCGGTGGTCACCGTCCCGGCGGCCTGCGGGTTCGCGGTCCTCGCGCCGCAGCTGTGCGCGCTCGCCTTCGGGCACGGGAGCACCGGTTCCGCCGACGTGCGGGCCATCGCCGGGATGCTGACCGCCTTCGCGCCCGGCCTGGTCCTGTACTCCGCCGGCTACGCGCTGACCCGCGTCTTCTACGCGCTGGGCGACAGCCGTACGCCGTTCCTGCTCAACCTGCTGCCGGTCGCCGCCACGGCGCTGGGGGCGCTGCTCTGCCACCGGCTGCTGCCGCTGCGCTGGGCCGTCACCGGGATGGCCGGCTGCTACGGGGGATCGTTCCTGCTGACCGTCCTGGCAGCCGCCGTGCTGCTGCGCCGGCGCCTCGGCCCGCTGCGGGTCCTGGGCGACCACGTGGTGCTGCTGTTCGCCGCTCTCCCGGCGGCCGGCGCCGCCTGGTGGACGGCCCGGTACGGCCTGCTGCCGGCCGCCGCCGTCCTCGCCGCCGGGTACCTCCTGCTCGCCCGCCTCCTCCGGATCGAAGAACTGTCCGTCCTCACCGCACGATTGGGCCGCCGCTGATGACTCTCCTGCCCGCCTCGCTCCCCGCCGACGTCGCCCGCGTCCTCCACGTCCTCCTCCCCGAGGGCCACCCCCTGCGCGCCCAGGTCCCGGACCTGCGCGTGGAGTCCCGCTGCCGGTGCGGCTGCAGCACGGCGCTGTTCGCGGGCGTCGCGGACGGCGCCCGCTCGGAGGTGGTGGCCGAGGCGGCCATCGGCTCCGACGGCGAGATCCTCCTCTTCGCCGAGGACGGCCGGCTCTCCTGGCTGGAGGTCTGCTCCTGGAGCGACCCCAAGCTCACCCTCGCGGACGCGGCCCGCTTCCTCGACGGGGAACCCGGGCGGCCGCGGTAGCGTCCTTCCGGGCATGCCCACCGTTCTCGTCCTCGGTTTCGACCCGCACCGCGTACCCGGCATGGACGGCGACGCCGTGACGGCCGTGCTCGACGCCGAACTCGCCCGCTTCGCCGAGCACGGCATCGACGCCACCGCGGCCCTGGTCGCGCCCGACGACACGGCCGAACCCGCCGTCGTGGCGGCCCTCTCCGACCGGGACTGGGACGTCGTCGTCATCGGGGGCGGCATCCGCAAGCCCGAACCGGCGCTGCCCTTCTTCGAGCTGGTGGTCAACCTGGTCCGCCGCCACGCCCCCGGGGCCGCCCTCGCCTTCAACACCCGCATCGCCGACAGCGTCGAGGCCGCCCGGCGCTGGCTGCCGGCGTAGCGCCCGTCCGGGCAGCGGGCCCGGCCGGCCGCCTACGCCTGAGCGGCGGGGCCGGCGAGGACACGGCGGTAGGCGAGGGCGGGGCGGTCGTCGAAGAGGAACTCGTACCGGCACTTGAAGCCGTTGCGGAGCAGGACGGCCCGGGATGCGGGGTTGTCCACCGTCGTCATGGCGGTGAGCGCGCGCAGGCCGTACGCGGTGACGGCGAGGCGGCAGACCTCGGCCACGGCGGCGGTGGCGAGGCCCCGGCCGGCGGCGGACTCGGCGATCCGGTAGCCGAGTTCGGCACTGCCGTCGGCGAGGTCGACGAGGTTGACGCGGCCGACCAGGTGGCCGGCCGCGTCGCGGACGATGTGGAACCGGCAGACGCCCTCGGCCTGTTCGGCGAGGAGGGCGGCGTGGCGCTCCGCGAACTCGGCGAAGTAGGCGTCGCCGCGGTCCGGGATGCTGCGGGCGAAGTACGCGCGGTTGGCGCGTTCGAAGGCCAGCAGGGCTTCGGCGTGGTCGGGGCGCAGCGGTTCCAGGACGGGCATCACGCCAGTCTGGCGCGCAGGGCCTCGGTGAACCACCGGAATACCTCGGTCAGGCTCTCCGGGACGGGCCAGCCGTTGATGACCGACAGCAGGTGCCAGTAGCGCTCGGCGCGCGGGTCGGCGGCGGTCTCCAGGCGGGCCAGGAGCCAGCGGCGCAGTTCCTCGTCGTCGGGCCGGCCGAAGGTCTCGGCATAGGCGGCGGTGAGGGTGTCGACGACGGGGCCGGCGGCGGGGGAGGCGGGGTCGGTGCCGACTTCGACGGCGCCGCCGACCAGCGACCGCACGGCCTCGGTGAGGGCGTGGTGCAGCCCGCCCCGGTCGCCCTCGGCCCGCTCGGCGGCCTGCTGTTCGGCCATCCTGCGCACCGAGGCGCGGAAGTCCGGGTCCTGGACGAGTTCACCCAGTTCGACCCAGGCCTCGACCTGCTCCGCCCTTGGCTCGTCGGGCAGTTCGGGCATCGCGGAGCGCATCATGGCGACGAACTCCGGGTTGGCGTCCAGGCCGCCGAAGGCCTCGTCGATGAAGTCGTGGACCAGACGCCGCCGTTCGGCGTCGGAGAGCTTGGCGAGCTTGTGCATGAGTCTCATCTCCTCGGGTGTGGAACCGCGTTGGGCGACGGCGAGCAGCACCGCCCGGCGCAGCCGGAGCGTGCGGATCTGCACCTCCAGCGCCTCGGCGTGCGCGGCGGCGACCTCCCGCAGCGGGGCCTGCCGCTCCAGCACCCGGCGGATCGCCGGCAGGTCGAGCCCGAGCTCGCGCAGGGTGCGGACGAGGTCCAGCCGGGCGAGCGCGTGGACGTCGTAGCGCCGGTAGCCCGCGGCGGTGCGGTCGGTGGGCGGCACCAGGCCGGTGTCGGCGTAGAACCGGATGGTCTTGACGGTGAGTCCGGTGCGCCGGGCCAGGTCGCCGATCGAGTAGAGGGTGTCGCTGCCGTCCATGCGGTCCAGCTTGGCGTCTCCCCCTACGGGAGACTCAACCCCGCCCTCTAAGGTCGTGGCCATGAACGACACTGACAACGGGGCCTCGATCCGCGTCCTGCTCGCCGAGGACCAGGGCATGGTCCGGGAGGCGCTGGCCGCGCTGCTCGGGCTGGAGGGGGACATCGACGTCGTGGCGCAGGTCGGCCGCGGCGACGAGGTGGTGGCGGCGGTGCTCGCGAACGACGTGCAGGTCGCCGTGCTGGACATCGAGATGCCGGGGATGACGGGCATCGAGGCGGCGGCCGAGCTGAGCCGCCGGGCGCCCCGGACCAAGGTGGTCATCGCGACGACCTTCGGCCGGCCCGGGTACCTGCGCCGGGCGATGGAGTCGGGCGCGGACGCCTTCCTGGTGAAGGACGCGCCGGCCGCCGAGCTGGCGGAGGCGATCCGCCGGGTGCTGCGCGGCGAGCGGGTGATCGACCCGGCGCTGGCCGCCGCCGCGCTGGCCGAGGGCGCCAATCCGCTGACCCAGCGCGAGCGGGACGTGCTGGGCGCGGCCGCCGACGGCGCGGTGAACGCGGACATCGCCGGGCGGCTGCACCTGTCCGAGGGGACGGTGCGCAACTACCTGTCGATGGCGATCCAGAAGACCGAGGCCCGCAACCGCACCGAGGCGGTCCGGATCGCCCGGGAGAAGGGCTGGCTGTAGCCGGGACGCGCCCTAGTTGAGCCGGTGCCGGGCCGCCCGGGCCTCCTGCCGGACCTTGGCGGCGGTGTCCGGGTCGAAGGCGTCCAGGATCTGCGCGTAGGCGTCCATCTCCGCCGATCCGCCGAGGAAGTCGCCGGTGCGGACGAGGAGTTCGGCCCGTTCCAGGCGCAGCTGGGCGGGGTGCCGGGGCAGCAGCAGAGCGAGTTCGGTGGCCCAGAGCTGGGTGCGGGCGTGCTCGGGGCGGTCGGCGGCCCAGACCCGGATGTTGCCGAGCACCCGCAGTACGATCTCCAGCGGCTGGGCCGGGGTGAGCAGCGCGGGGGTGAACTCCTGCCCGGCGGCGGCGACCAGCCGCTCGACGTCCTCCGGGTCGAGCAGCCGGCCGCCGTGGAACGGGTCGGCCAGGACGTATTCCTCGCCGCCCGCCGGGCCGCCGACCGCGACGATGAAGTGGCCGGGCAGCGCGATGCCGTGGACGGTCAGCCCGGCCCGCCGTGCGACCGCCATCCAGACCAGGGAGAGCGTGATCGGCAGGCCTCGCCGTCGCCGCAGCACCTCGGGCAGCAGCGAGGACTCCAGCCGCCGGTAGTCCGACTGCCGTCCGTGGAAGCGCTCCCGGCCGCCGAGCACGGCGGCGAGCAGGGCGGCGGTCTCCTCCGGTCCGGTGGGCGCCCGTTCGGCGACCGCCACCCGGACCGCCGCCGCGTGCCGCTCCAGCGCGGCCTCGCAGGCGGCGAGCAGCGCGTCCACGCCCGGCGGCTCGCCGGGGTCGCCGGGGTCGGGCACCATGCCGTGCTCGGCGGCGGCGAGCAGGCACAGCAGCACCGGGTCGGGCTGCTCGGCGCGGGCGGCGGTCCGGAAGCGGTCTCTGCTCTGCTCGGTCACGGTGACGGCGACGGCTTTCGTACGGCGGACGGACAAGGCGGCGGGCGATCGGACGGGCGGGTGGATCGGTCGGTTCCGGACGGGTCGGGCGGGCGGGTCCGGACGGACGGTACGGCCCGGCGGCTACCCCTGGGGAAGCAGGGCGTAGTGGTAAGTGTGACTGGTCGTGAAGCCGAGCCCGTCATAGAGCGCGATCGCCCCGGCGTTCTCCGCCTCGACCTGGAGGTACCCGCCGCCGGCGCCCTCCTCGGCCGCGCGCGAGGCGAGCACCGCCATGACCGCCGTCGCCAGTCCGGCCCGCCGGGCGTACGGCTGGACCTCGATCGCGCCGAAGCAGGCCCAGGCTCCCTCGATGACGCAGCGTCCGATCGCCAGCGGGGGCTGTCCGGGGGCGCCCGGCACGGTGGCGAACCAGACCGAGGGCCCGCCGTGCAGCACCTGCCGGGCCGCCTCCTCCACCGCCGGGTCGCCGCTCACCCGCCGGTACAGCGACAGCCACCCGTCGTCCGCGGTCCGCGCCAGCCGCACCTTCCCGTGCCCGGCGCCGGCCCGGGCGAGCCCGGTCAGCGGGGCGGTGCGGACGAGGGTGGGCGCGTACCCGGCCCCGAGCCGGTCGAGTTCGGCGAGCAGCGGCCCGGGCGAGCCGGGGGTGACCACCTCGACGTACGCGGGCAGTCCGCGCGCCGCGTACCAGGCGCGGACGGCCTCCAGGGCCTGAGGCAGCGGCAGCCCCGGGTCCCCGAGGGCCTGGACGGAGTTGGCCCGCCGGGTGAACCCGGCCGCGGCGCGCAGCGTCCACTCGCCGAGCGGTTCCTGCTCGACGGCCGGCCAGCCGCGTCCCGCGATCCGCTGCAGTTCGACCGGCCCGGCGGCCGGCAGGGGCGCGCGCCGGGCCGGAAACGGCGGCACGACCTTGCCCGCGACCAGCAACTTCTCCGGCAAGAAGACCGGATCGCCGGAGCGCGGGACGATCGTCAACCCAAGATCGTCCCACGATGTGAGCACGCCGATCGAATCCCGGAACACCGGCCGGTCGTCCACGAACTCCGAGAGGCGCCGGACGGACACGCGTCGTCCCACGTCAGAGCGATCTATCCGGACCTCCGGACGGCCGCCGACCGGGTTGTCCGTCGCCATCTGGCCACCTCCTGTGCATTCGCGGTCTCCGACCCGCGATACTAGGGGCGGGCATCGACGACGCCGCGCTCACCGCGCACGGCAGCAGAACAGAACGGGCCACCAGGCCCTTCCGAGGAGGAACGACAGCGTGACCTACGTCATCGCGCAGCCTTGTGTCGACGTGAAGGACAAGGCGTGCATCGAAGAGTGCCCGGTTGACTGCATCTACGAGGGCGAGCGATCGCTCTACATCCACCCGGATGAGTGTGTCGACTGTGGCGCGTGCGAGCCGGTCTGCCCGGTCGAGGCGATCTTCTACGAGGACGACACTCCGGAGGAGTGGAAGGACTACTACAAGGCGAACGTCGAGTTCTTCGACGACCTGGGTTCGCCCGGCGGCGCCTCGAAGCTCGGCCTGATCGAGCGTGACCACCCGTTCATCGCCGCTCTGCCGCCGCAGAACGCCGACCACTGACGATCGGTGGCACATCAGCTGTGAGCACCAACAGCACGCGCGCGCCGTTCCCGGGCCACCCGGGGGCGGCGCGCCGCGTTTCCGACAGCCTCCCGGTCTTCCCCTGGGACAAGCTGGAGCCGTACAAGAAGACCGCGCTGGCCCACCCCGGCGGGCTCTGCGACTTCTCCGTCGGCACCCCGGTGGACCCGGTCCCCGAGGTGATCCAGAAGGCGCTGGCGGCACACACCGACACCCCCGGCTACCCGACCGTCTGGGGCCCGCTGGAGCTGCGCGAGGCGATCGCCGGCTGGCTGCACCGCCGCCTCGGCGCGCGGATCGGCCCGCAGGCCGTGCTGCCGACCGTCGGCTCCAAGGAGCTGGTGGCCTGGCTGCCGACCCAGCTCGGCCTCGGCCCCGGCGACCAGGTCGCCTACCCGCGCCTGGCGTACCCGACCTACGAGGTGGGTGCCCGGCTGTGCGGCGCCGAGCCGGTCGAGTACGACTCGGTGGAGGAGCTGGACGGCTCCCGGGTGCGCCTGCTCTGGGTGAACTCGCCGTCCAACCCGACCGGCCGGGTGCTGGGCGCGGACGAGCTGCGCCGCGCCGTCGAGTGGGCCCGGGAGCACCGGGTGCTGCTGGTCGGCGACGAGTGCTACCTGGAGCTGGGCTGGGAGGCCGAGCCGGTCTCCGTCCTGCACCCGGACGTCTGCGGCGACGACCACGAGGGCCTGCTGGCCGTCCACTCGCTCTCCAAGCGCTCCAACCTGGCCGGCTACCGGGCCTCCTTCGTGGCGGGCGACGCGGTGGTGGTCAGGGAGCTGCTGGAGGTGCGCAAGCACGGCGGCATGATCGTGCCGGCGCCGGTCCAGGCGGCGACGGTCGCCGCGCTCGCGGACGACGCGCACGTGGCCGAGCAGCGCGAGCGGTACGCGGCCCGGCGCTCGGCGCTGCGGGCGGCGCTGGAGGCGTACGGCTTCCGGATCGAGCACTCCGAGGCCAGCCTCTACCTGTGGGCGACCCAGGACCGCCCGTGCTGGGAGACGGTGGCCGAACTGGCCGGGCTGGGCATCCTGGTGGCGCCCGGCGACTTCTACGGGCCGGCCGGCGACCGCTTCGTGCGGGTCGCGTTCACGGCGACCGACGAGCGGGTCGCCGCGGCCGTGGAGCGGCTGGGCGCGGCGCGCTGACCGCACTCGGGGAGCGTACGGCGGAGGGGGCCGGTGTCCGTGACACCCGCCCCCACCGGGTTCTCCGCATCCTGTGCGCGGACGGTCCTACAGCGGCAGGCCGCCGAGGCCGCCGCCGTTGAGGCCGCCCAGCAGGCCGCCGAGCGGGCCGAGCGCGCCGGTGAGGCCGCCCAGCGGGTTGTTCTGGCCGAGGTCGGCACCGCCGAGGCGGTTGGCCGAGCCGTGCTCGGCCAGGCCGAGCACGTCGGTGGCGGGCAGGTCGGACGGCAGGGCCCGCTCGACCGAGCCGAGCGGCAGGGCGCGCTGCACCGCGCCGACCGGCAGCGCGTCGGCGACGGCGGTGCCGCCGGGGACGGCGCCGGTGACGCTCTCGGTGCCCGGCAGGGCCTGGGTGACGGAGCCGGCCTGGGTCAGCCCGCCGAGCGGGCCGGTGCCGGCGGTGGCGCTGCGGGTGTCCGCGGCCTTGCCGGTGACGGCCTCGCCGAGCTTGCCGGCCAGCGCCGAGGCGACCTTCGGGGTGACCGAGGAGAGCTGGCCCGCGGTCGCCGCGGTCTGGTCGACCGGGGCGGTCAGCGAGCCGGCCTTCTCGTTGGCCTCGGGCAGCTGCTGGGCGACGATGTTGCCCGCGGCGTCGGCGGAGGCCGGCACGCCGGCGGCGACGGTGGCCGCGCCGGTGGTGCCGGCGGCCTCGCCGAGCTCGTGGGTCGTGTGCTGGAGGGTGGAGCCGGCGTCGGAGTTGGTCAGCTGGCCCAGCGGTGCCGCGAGGTCGCTCTTGGGCAGCAGGGCGTCCCCGCCCAGGGCGGACGCGGAGCCGGCCGCGAGCAACGGGGTCGCTCCTGCGGCCACGACGAGCGCGGCCTGGGCGATCCGGCGCGTGAGGGGGTGAGACATGGGGCTCCTCGAAGGGGTCTGGGTCCGTCCGTCCGCCCAGGGACCGGGCGTGGCCGACCGGGCGGACGACGTTGTTACCGCTTGAGAAGCCAGAAGGTTTCGGCCGGTGCAAGGAAGATTCCTCGCCGACCATCGGATCGTACGACTGCAGTGGGGGTGTCCGCGGGGCCCGGTCGGACGCCCTCGAACCGGCCCCGGCCAAGGGGAGTGACGGTTCTCCAGCCCGGTTCGCCGGAACGGGCGGTCGGTCCACCACGGTTGACCGGAATCACCCGTCCGGCGGCAACCCGAACACCCGTGCGTCAGCTCTTGTCGGCCGGGGCCAGAGTGACCTGGACGAGCTTGGTCGAGGTGCCCGAGGTCTGGGTCTGCCAGCCGTCCTCGGACTTGGACTTGCGCCAGATCTTCCCGTCGTAGGCGACCGTCGCGATGCCCAGCTGCTGCGCCTGGGCGACCGCCCAGTGGGCGACCTCCCAGCCGCTCGCCCGCTCGGCGCTCACCCCGCCGTCCGCCTCCGCGTCCGGGGCGGAGGTCAGCGCGGCCGTGGCCGGGTCCGGGGTCAGCGAGACGGCGTTCTCGGCGCCCTTGATGGTCGAGGCGTAGCCGGTCGCCGGGGTCACCGTGCGGCCGAACTCCCGGCGCACCCGGTCGGACAGCACCTGGGCCCGGTCCGGCGCCGCGGCCGGGGTGGCGCCGGCGCCCGGGGTGGCGCCCGGGGTGGCGCCCGCCGCGCCGGAGGCGGAGTCCGCCGGGTCCGGCTTGGCGTAGTCGTGCACCACGCAGGAGAAGGAGGCGGGCTCCCGGCCGGCCAGCGCCGAGGTGAGCAGGGTCGCCTTGGTCTCGTGCTTGGCGTACGCCTGCGGGTAGCCGCTCTTCTGCACGGTCTGCGCGGCGTCGGTCAGCGGCATCCGGGTGTAGCCGGGGACCTTGACCAGGCCGTCCAGGAACTTGTTGGTCGCGTACACCGGGTCCGCGATCTGCGCCGGGGTGCCCCAGCCCATCGACGGCCGCTGCTGGAAGAGGCCGATCGAGTCCCGGTCGCCGCCCGCGAGGTTGCGCAGCTTGGACTCCTGCATGGCGGTCGCCAGCGAGATCGTGGTGGCCCGGTCCGGCAACCCGCGCGAGCGCGCCACCGCGGCGATCGTCGCGGCGTTGGCGGCCTGCGGCAGCTCCAGCGTCCCGCTGCCCGCCGCGGTCTTCACCGTGCACTCCTCGGACGCGCCCGGCTTGAAGCCGAACCACCAGATCCCGACCACGGCCAGGCCGGCGACCAGGGCCAGGCCGAGCAGCCCGACGATGACCATCAGCAGGGCGCGCAGCGGCCCGCGGCGGCGGGTGGGCTCCTCTTCGTCGCCCGGTTCCCCGCTGCTCCTTCTCCTGGCCACCCTCGCCCCTCTCGTGCCTGCACCTTGATCCGACACCGTACCCACTCGGACGGATGTGCGGCGCCCTCCGGTTGCCGCCACCCGCCCACTCGCCCCCGCGGCCCGCGCCGGCGGGCCCGGCGCGCGGCACCGGACGGACCGGGCCGCGGACTAGGCTGGCGCCCATGAGCAGCCCGAACCCGACGCCCCTGGACCTCACTCTCGACGGCGGCACGCTGACCGCCCGACTCGTCGACTTCCCCTCGGTGAGCGGCGACGAGCAGGCGCTCGCCGACGCCGTGGAGACCGCGCTGCGCGGCTACCCGCACCTCACCGTCGACCGCCACGGCAACAACGTCGTCGCCCGCACGAACCTGGGCCGGGCCGAGCGCGTCGTCCTGGCCGGCCACCTGGACACCGTGCCGATCGCCGACAACCTCCCCTCGTACGTCGAGGGAGACCTGCTCTACGGCTGCGGCACCTCGGACATGAAGTCCGGCGTGGCCGTCCAGCTGCGCCTCGCCGCCACCCTCGCCGAGCCCAACCGCGACCTCACCTACGTCTTCTACGACTGCGAGGAGGTGGAGGCCCACCGCAACGGCCTCGGCCACCTCGCCAGTGAGCACCCGGACTGGCTGGCGGGCGACTTCGCGGTGCTGATGGAGCCCAGCGGCGCCATGGTCGAGGGCGGCTGCCAGGGCACCCTGCGGGCGCAGGTGCGGCTCACCGGCGTGCGCGCCCACGCGGCCCGCAGCTGGCTCGGCGACAACGCCATCCACCACGCCGCCGAGGTGCTCGGCCGGCTCGACCGGTACCAGCCGCGCCGGGTGGAGATCGACGGCCTGGAGTACCGCGAGGGCCTGAACGCCGTCCGGATCGACGGCGGCGTGGCCGGCAACGTGATCCCGGACGAGTGCGTCGTCACGGTCAACTTCCGCTACGCGCCGGACCGCAGCGAGGCGGACGCGGAGAAGCACGTGCGCGAGGTCTTCGACGGCTTCGAACTGACCGTCACCGACTTCGCCCCGGGCGCCCTGCCCGGACTCTCCCAGCCGGCCGCCCAGGCCTTCCTGGCGGCCACCGGGGGCCAGGCCCGGGCCAAGTTCGGCTGGACGGACGTCGCCCGGTTCAGCGCGCTCGGCGTCCCGGCCGTCAACTACGGTCCCGGCGACCCGAACCTGGCCCACAAGCGCGAGGAGCACTGCTCGCTGAGCGCCATCGCCGAGGTCGAGGAGCGGCTGCGCGCCTGGCTGACCAGCTGAGCCGTGCCCGGCGCCGCCCGTCCGCCCGGCGGTCGAACGCCACCTTCCGGATGCCCAACCGACCTTCCCCCGTTGCCTGAAAACGGGGGAGGGCGGGCGTAGGGTTTCGTCATGACAGGCACAGGAGACGAGAAGCAGTACGGCCACGGTCCCGAGCAGGTCGGGGTGCCGCGGAAGAAGAAGGCCTGGCCCGAGAAGCAGAAGGGCCCGGTGCTGGTGCGCCGGGACCAGGTCGGCACGAGCACCACGGACCAGCGCCTGCTGGACACCACCGGTCCCACCGACTGGCTGCACACCGACCCGTGGCGGGTGCTGCGGATCACCTCCGAGTTCGTCGAGGGCTTCGGCGCCCTCGCCGAACTGCCGACCGCGATCAGCGTCTTCGGCTCCGCCCGGACGCCCGTCGGCTCGCCCGAGTACGAGGCGGGCGTGGCCATCGGCCGGGCCCTCGCCGAGGCCGGCTACGCGGTGATCACCGGCGGCGGCCCGGGGGCGATGGAGGCCGCCAACCGCGGCGCCTCCGAGGCGGGCGGCCTCAGCGTCGGGCTCGGCATCGAGCTGCCCTTCGAACAGGGCCTCAACGAGTTCGTCGACCTCGGACTGAACTTCCGCTACTTCTTCGTCCGCAAGACGATGTTCGTGAAGTACTCGCAGGGCTTCGTGGTCCTGCCCGGCGGCCTCGGCACGCTGGACGAGCTGTTCGAGGCGCTCACCCTGGTGCAGACGAAGAAGGTCACCCGCTTCCCGGTGATCCTCTACGGCAGCGCCTACTGGGGCGGCCTCCACGAGTGGCTGAAGAACACCCTGGTCGAGCAGGGCAAGGCGGCCCCGCACGACCTGGAGCTGTTCCACATCACCGACGAGATCGACGAGGTCATGAAGATCCTCGCCGACGCCCGTCGGCCCGCCGGCGAGATCTAGGGTCAGGCGAGACCCCGGCGGGCGACCGCCGGGGGGCGGGTGCCCCGGATCGAGGCGACCATGTCCAGCACCTGGCGGGTCTCCTCGACCTGGTGCACCCGGTAGACCCGCGCGCCCAGCCAGGCCGAGACGGCGGTGGTGGCCAGGGTGCCGAGCAGCCGCTCGTTCACCGGACGGTCCAGGGTCTCGCCGACGAAGTCCTTGTTGGAGAGCGAGACCAGCACCGGGAAGCCGGTCGCGGTCATCTCCGGCAGTCGCCGGGTGGCCTCCAGCGAGTGCCGGGTGTTCTTGCCGAAGTCGTGCCCCGGGTCGATGATCACCGCGTCCCGCCGCACGCCCAGCTCCACCGCGCGCTCGGCGAGCCCCACGGTCACCCGCAGGATGTCCGCCATCACGTCCTCGTACCCGATCCGGTGCGGCCGGGTGCGGGGCTCGGCGCCGCCCGCGTGGGTGCAGACCAGCCCGGCGTCGTACCGGGCGGCCACCTCGGCGAGCTTCGGGTCGACCCCGCCCCAGGCGTCGTTCAGCAGGTCCGCGCCCGCCTCGCAGACCGCCTCGCCGACCTCGTGCCGCCAGGTGTCGACGCTGATCACCGCCTCGGGGTGGCGCTTGCGCAGCTCGGCCACGAAGGGCACGGTGCGCCGCAGCTCCTCCTCGACCGTGACCTCGTCGCCCGGCCCGGCCTTCACCCCGCCGATGTCCAGGATCGCGGCGCCCTCGGCCATCGCCCGGTCCGCCGCGGCGAACGCGGCCTCGTCGGCGAAGGTCGCGCCCTTGTCGAAGAACGAGTCCGGCGTCCGGTTGACGATCGCCATGATCACCAGCTCGTCGTCACCGAATTCCCGCGGTCCCAGGCGCAGTGCCACCGATGTCTCCTCCACAGCTCCTGCGGGTGCGATGATGGCCCCCGGCCTCACTAAGGGACCATGCTGTCATGATCAGTGTGGTTACCTGCCACCACATAGCGGACCGGCCGGGAGTTCGGGAGGACAGCTCGTGTTCTGGGTGATCGTGGTCGCCATGGCCGTGGTGGTCGGAGGCGCCGCCCTGGTGGCGCTCGGCGGGGGCGGCTCGATGCCGGATGCGGTACCGGACCGGATCTCCGCGCGACTTCCGCAGGACCGCCCGCTGGGCAAGGCGGACGTGGACGAGCTGCGCCTGCCGATGGCGCTGCGCGGCTACCGGATGGACGAGGTGGACGACGTCCTGGACCGCCTCGGCGCCGAACTCGCCTACCGCGACGCGCGGATCGCCGAGCTGGAGGCCGCCGCCCACCTGCGCGGCGCGGTCGAGGCGACCGACGCCCCCGACCCGGCGGCCGAGCCGCTGCCCGGCCTGGAGCAGTTCGCCCAGGTGGTCGAGCCGGCCGTGGTGCTCGCCAAGCAGTCGGCCGGGGAGCCGGCCCCCGAGGACGCCAAGCCGGGGACGGACACGTGACGGCCGCGGCCGAGGGCGCGGTGCTCGGAGCGGACGGGCTGCGCCGCTGCGGCTGGGGCGACTCCACCGACGACTACCGGATCTACCACGACACCGAGTGGGGCCGCCCGGTGCACGGCGACGACCCGCTGTTCGAGCGGGTCTGCCTGGAGGCCTTCCAGTCCGGCCTGTCCTGGCTGACCATCCTGCGCCGCCGCGAGGGCTTCCGGGCCGCGTTCGCGGGCTTCGAGATCGCCAGGGTCGCCGAGTTCGGCGAGGCGGACAAGGAGCGCCTGCTCGCCGACACCGGCATCATCCGCAACCGGGCCAAGATCGAGGCGGCGATCGCCAACGCGCGGGTCGCCCGCGACCTGGAGGGCGGCCTGGACGCGCTGGTCTGGCAGTTCGCCGGGGACCCGGACCGGCCGGCCCCCCGCTCGCTGGGCGAGGTGCCGGCCGTCACACCGGAGTCGACGGCGCTGGCGAAGGCGCTGAAGAAGGCGGGTTTCCGTTTCGTCGGCCCGACCACCGCCTACGCGCTGATGCAGGCCTGCGGACTGGTCGACGACCACCTGGCGGACTGCCACGTCCGCACCGGCGCCGGCGCCGGGAGGAAGTCCTAGCGGCCCAGGTACTTCGGCTTCTCCTTGGCGATGAAGGCGCGCACCGCGATCCGGTGGTCCTCGCTCTCGCCCGCCAGTGTCTGCAACTCGTCCTCCTTGTCGAGGAGTTCGTCCAGCGAGTGGGAGGCGCCGTACGCCAGCGACTCCTTGATGGCGCCGTAGGCGACGGTCGGGCCCTCGGCCAGCTCGCGGGCGAAGGCCCGTGCGGTGGCCGCGAGTTCCTCGGCCGGCACCACCCTGGTGGCCAGGCCCAGCTCCATCGCCTCGGCGGCCTTGACCGTCCGGGGCAGCATCAGCAGCTCGGTGGCCCGGGCGTGCCCGACCAGCCGGGGCAGCGTCCAGGAGGCGCCGGAGTCGGCGGTCAGCGCGATCCCGGCGAAGGCGGTGTTGAAGCCGGCCCGGTCGGACAGGATCCGGAAGTCGCAGGCGAAGGCGAGCGAGGCGCCCGCGCCGGCCGCCACCCCGCCGACCGCGGCGACGGTCGGCTTGCGCATCCCGGCCAGTGCCCGGGTCAGCGGGTTGTAGTGCTCGGCGACGGTGCGCAGCGCGCCCTCGCCGGTCTCCTCGAAGCGCTTGAGCAGGGCCAGGTGCTCGTTCAGGTCCTGCCCGACGCAGAACGCCCGCTCGCCCGCCCCGGTGAGCAGGACGGCCCGCACCGCCGGGTCCGCGGACGCGGCGGACACGGCGTCGCGCAGCGCGATCTTGGTGGCGACGTCGAGCGCGTTCATCGCCTCCGGGCGGTTGATGGTGATGACGGCCAGGCCGCCGTCCAGCTCGTACAGCACGGAATCGGACATGGGTGAGGGCTCCCGGGATCGTGGCGGTGTCAGTCGTGTGTGTCAGGATGCCGGAGCACACGGGGGCCTGGGGAGTGTGAGGTATCGCACCTTCCAGTGGTGTCCGTACCGCCGCCACGCCGGGGCTTATGGCGTGGTTTGCGGCGGTTGGGGGCGGTCCGGCCGTGGTTGCACCGAGAGTGATGTTGGTCATCAGCCCGTGGCATGCGGGATAATGGCTTCCGATCAATGCGTTCGATACCGGCGGTGGACGGACTGCCGGTGCGTAGCTGAGCGGTTGCAGGAAGGGGAACGAGCATGGCGGCCATGAAGCCGCGGACGGGTGACGGCCCGCTCGAAGTCACCAAAGAGGGGCGGGGCATCATCATGCGCGTTCCGCTCGAAGGCGGCGGACGCCTCGTGGTGGAGCTCACGCCTGACGAGGCTCAGGCCCTCGGCGAGGCCCTGAAGAAGGCCTGCGGCTGACCGCAGCAGGTGCTCGCCATCTCCTGGAGATGTGCTGCCGGGCCCGGGTACGACGTCATGTCGGCCCGGGTCCGCACGTTTTCCTGAGCCCGTGAGCCCGTGAGCCCGTGAGCCCGTGAGCCCCTGAGCCCCTGAGTCCCTGAGTCCGTGGGGCCGCGGCCCCCGGGGCCCGTCGCCCCGGGCCCCCGGCTCAGCGCTTGACGGCGCAGAGCAGCCCGTCCGACACGGGCAGCAGCGCGGGCAGCAGCGCCTCGCTCTCCCGCACGTCCCGGACCAGGTCCCGGACCGCTCCGGTCTGTGGGTCCTGGAGCTCCGGCTCGGCCAGTCGGCCCTCCTGGAAGACGCCCTCGAAGCAGACCATCCCGCCCGGCCGCAGCAGCCGCAGCGCCTCCCGCAGGTACTCGCAGGACTCGGCCGGATCGCCGTCGCAGAACACCAGGTCGTACTGGCCGTCGGCGAGCCGGGGCAGCACCTCCAGCGCCCGGCCCGGTATGAACCGGGAGCGGTTGGTCGCGAACCCGGCCGCCTGGTACGCCTCGCGGGCCAGTTGCTGGCGCACCGGCTCCGTGTCGACCGTGGTGAGCACGCCGTCCGGCCGCATTCCGCGCAGCAGGTAGACCCCGGACACCCCGGTGCCGGTGCCGATCTCGGCCACCGCCTTGGCGTCCAGTGCGGCGGCCAGCAGCCGCAGGCAGGCCCCTCCGCTCGGTCCGATCGCCCGTATCCCGGTTCGCGCGGACTGCGCCCGGGCGTAGGTCAGCACCGCGTCCTCGCCCACGTAGGTGTCGGCGAGGGCCGCGCGCGCGGGCCCGAACTCGCTGATGGCTGCCTCTTTCGGAGCCCCGGGTGGCGGCCCGGTGCCGGGGGATGTCGATATTTCCTGGCACAGATTACTGGCCGACCGGGAACCGCGTACGGCGGCGGGCCGTTGTCATGTCGGACCGGGTGCGGAAGACCGCCCGGGCACTTTTATCCGGGCTTGACGGGTGAGGTGGATATGGTGGTGGCCCTGCTGGGCAGAAGAGCCGACCGAGGAGGTGTGGCCGAGGGCGACGTCCCTGTGCGGCGGCACTCCCGCGGCACCGCGTCGGCCCGTACGCCGAAGCCCGTGATGAACCAGTCTGCGCACTCCGACCTGGACAAGTCCGTGGCCGCGACGCCGGCCGGCGGTGCCAACGAGGCCCCCGCCCTCGCGACCTTCACCGAGGGTCCCGACGCGCAGACCTGGACTCCGCCCACCTGGGAGGAGATCGTCGAGGCGCACAGCGCCCGGGTCTACCGCCTCGCCTACCGCCTGACGGGCAACCAGCACGACGCCGAGGACCTCACCCAGGAGGTCTTCGTCCGGGTGTTCCGCTCGCTGTCCACCTACACCCCCGGCACGTTCGAGGGCTGGCTGCACCGGATCACCACCAACCTCTTCCTGGACATGGTCCGCCGCCGCCAGCGCATCCGCTTCGACGCGCTCGGCGAGGACGCGGCCGAGCGGCTGGCCTCCCGCGAGCCCAGCCCGGCCCAGCACTTCAGCGACACCCACTTCGACGCCGACGTGCAGCACGCCCTGGACACCCTCGCGCCGGAGTTCCGCGCCGCCGTGGTGCTCTGCGACATCGAGGGCCTGTCCTACGAGGAGATCGCCGCCACGCTGGGCGTCAAGCTCGGCACCGTCCGCAGCCGCATCCACCGCGGCCGCTCGCACCTGCGCGCCGCGCTCAAGCACCGCGCCCCCGGCTCGGCCCCCGGCCGTGAGCGCCGCGGCGGCTCGGAGGAGCCGGTGCCGGTCGGCGTCGGCGCGGTCGAGGCCGCGGTCGCGCCCGGTGGGCGCGGACGGAGGCGATCGTGAGCGGAACCAGCCGGTCCGGCTCGGACCGGTCGGACGCGTCCGACCGGTCTCCGAGCCGACGGGGCTGGGCCCTGCCGGGCCGTCGCGGAGGCGACGAACCCGGTGAGCCCGTGCTGCCCGCGGTGTCCCTGCCCGCGGACACGGCGCTGCGCGCGCTGCCCGTCCGCCCCGCCGCACCCACCGAGGACCACCACCTCGGCGAGCGCCTCTCCGCCTTCCTGGACGGCGAGCTCGGCCACGACTCGCGCGACCGGGTCCAGGCCCACCTGGCGACCTGCCCCCAGTGCCTCGCCGAGGCCGACGAGGGCCGCGCCGTCAAGCACATGCTGACCCGCACCGGCACGCCCGGCCCGTCCTCCGCGCTGATGGCCCGCCTGATGGCCGTCGGCAACCTCCCCGAGGACGCCCCGGCGGACGGCGACTGGCCGCCCGGGCGCGGGCGCCGCGATGACGACGACGACCTGCCCGGCGGCGGGGTCGCCGCCACCGGCACGCTCGGCGGCAGCCGGCTCGACGGTAGAGGAGGCAGCACAAGCGGTGGCCGAGGGGCGGACCTTCA